>NZ_CP084578.1:0-301722 GCF_020410885.1 Sulfurimonas sp. SWIR-19
AAAAAAGTATTATTCACATATAAATAACAGACTTCTTGCAAAACTCTCTATAAAATGCTGAGACTATAAGAAATTTTGCAAGAAGTCTGACAACAAGGTTTTATGTGAATATAGGTCAAGAAGTATTACAGGCACTCAAAGATGAAATAAGCGAACTCGAATATAACAGATACATAAGACATCTCTCTTACGATATAAAAAAATCTACTGCTGATTTGGCTATATTTTACGCGCCTAATGCATTGGTTGTCAACTGGATTAAAAATAAATACAGAGAAAAGATAGCTCATCTTTTTGAAGTAAAAAACGGTTCCAAAGCAAATGTGGAAATAACGCTTAAAAACAGTATAGAAAAAAGAAAGACAAAAAAAGCCGTAGAAGTAAAACAAAGCAGCTCTTTGCTAAATCCTTCACACTCTTTTGACAACTTTATGGTTGGAGGCTCCAACCAGTTTGCCTATGCTGCTGTAAAAAGTGTCAGCGAAAATGCAGGAAAAGTTTATAATCCTTTGTTTATCTACGGTGGTGTCGGTCTTGGAAAAACACACCTTATGCAGGCAGCCGGTAATGTTTTTCAAAATGAAGGCAAAGTTGTCATATATACAACAGTTGAACAGTTTTTAAATGATTTTATCCGACATGTACGGAACAAAACAATGGAGCGTTTTCAGGAAAAATACCGTAAATGTGATGTACTGCTTATAGATGATATACAGTTTTTAAGTAACAAAGAGGGAATCCAGGAGGAGTTTTTTCACACTTTTGAAGCATTAAAAGGTGCCGGAAAGCAGATTATTCTCACAGCTGACAAACATCCAAAAAAAATCGGAGGTCTTGAAGCCCGTCTGCAAAGCCGGTTTGAATGGGGGCTTGTGGCTGACATACAACCACCAGAATTAGAAACAAAAATAGCCATCATCAAGAAAAAATGTGAAATAAACAAAGTAAAACTCTCCGAAGACATAGTAAACTATATAGCAACCGTCATCGACAGCAATGTAAGAGAAATTGAGGGGATACTTTCCAAACTCCATGCCTATTCACAGCTGATGCATGTTGACATTGATCTGGATTTTACAAAAAATGTACTCAAAGACCAGATGAACGAGAACAGAGCAAATCTTACAATGGAAACCATTACCGAAGTTGTAGCCAAAGATCTCAACATAAAACCGAGTGAAATCCGTTCAAAAGGCAGAAGCAAAAATATTGTGTATGCCCGTAGAATTGCCATATATATCTGTCGGGAACTCACACAAAACACAATGCCTCAACTTGCCCAGTATTTTGGCATGAAAGACCATACCGCCATCAGTCATACCATCAAGAAAATCAACAACCTGCTTAAAGATGATGAAGATTTTAAAGTAAAAATTGATGAACTTACAAACAAAATAACATCTATCTCCTGATTTTATTTTAAAAGCATTAAAAAAAAAGATATAATTGTAAAAGTGAATAGATGTGAAAGAAGCCTTAAGCTGTATTCACATCTCAAAAAGTAAGCCTGTAGGTGTTTGAGTCGATTTGTCACATATTCACTCCATACTACTACTACTTACTAAAATTATATAAATATATAGGGATTTAAAAAATGAAAATTACCGTCTCAAAATCTATATTGGAAAATATACTCATTCATGCTGCACCTTTTTTGGAAAAAAAAGATACATCACAGATAACTTCACATGTCTATATGAATGTTTCCGGCTCAAAATTAACACTGAAGGCAACTGATTATGAAATAGGTTTTTTAGTATCAACTGATAATCTAAAAATTGAAGATGAAGGCAGTATTACCGCTAACGGTAAAAAATTTCTCGATATTGTCAGAATATTAAAAGATGATGATATTAATTTGGAAGTAAAAAATGACACTCTTCTTATATCACAGGGACACTCTAATTTCAAACTGCCTACTTTTTCGTATAATGAGTTTCCGGAATTTCCTTCTTATGAAGGAAAGCCAAGAATTTCCATCGAATCACACACTCTCATAGAATCTTTAAAAAAAATAACACCTGCCATAGATACCAACAATCCCAAATTTGAACTTAACGGTGCTTTAATAGATATAAAAAAAGATTCTATTAACTTTGCAGCCACAGATACACGAAGATTGGCAGTTGTTACTCTTAACAACCAAAGTGAGAACGAATTATCCATCATAATTCCTAGAAAAGCAATTGTCGAAATCCAAAAACTCTTTTTTGACAATATTGAACTCTATTATGACGAAACAAATCTTATCATCCATTCAGAACAATATACTTTTTTTACAAAACTCATTAACGGAAAATTCCCTGAATATTCAAGAATCATTCCAAAAGAAACAAACTACAATTTGGTTTTGCCTAAAGCCATTATGATTAATTCTATCAAACAAATTACAACCATATCTACAGATGTAAAACTCACTTTTTTCAATGACACCATCAGTTTTGAAAGTTTAAGCGAAGACAACATTGAAGCAAAAACAGAAATTAGTTACAACACAGGCTTTGATGAACCTTTTTCAATAGCAATCAATTCAAAATATCTACTTGATTTTTTAAATGCTATAAACTCTTCAGAATTTACAATCGGACTCAATGAAGGAAACTTGCCTTTCATCTTAAAAGATGAAAACTTCATTACAGTGGTCATGCCTATAGTTATTTAAACTGTAGGTTCTTCCTCTCTCCCCACAACGGCACTGACTAAATAACCTTATTTACCAATATTTTTATTAACAAAGAACCAGGCAAGTCTATTATCAAGCCACTCATAACTTCTGGCATGGGCTTTTGTTCTTCTAACAAGATAAGAGATTTTATCTCTTATCTGAGAATTAAGGTTTTCAATCACATTGGTTATTTTGGATTTCTCCATACTTGCTTTAGATCCATAAATCTTATCATAGGAGAAACAACCGTCACAGTATATTTTATCTGTAGACGGGA
Organism: Sulfurimonas sp. SWIR-19; assembly: GCF_020410885.1. Lineage (GTDB taxonomy): Bacteria > Campylobacterota > Campylobacteria > Campylobacterales > Sulfurimonadaceae > Sulfurimonas > Sulfurimonas sediminis. The sequence continues at coordinate 2,943 of NZ_CP084578.1, forward strand.
GTTGTTGATTAAACTCAAAAAGCGCTCCTGCATTTTTATATCTTGAGAGATGATAAAAATAGAAATATTTTCCATGTTGTGTAACAGCTATAGATGCCCATAAATAGTATCTTTTTGACTTTTTACCTATGAATGTATACAGTTCATCCATTATCATGTATGTAAAGACTACAGGTGCCGATTTGATTCTGTTTGCAAAGTCGATATAAAGATCTTTATATTCGTTGAGTTTTTTTTAAATGGTATTGTACTGTACGCAAGTGCACTCCTAGTACTCTTGCTATCTTCCTTTGTTCCATCTTCTCTTCAAAGAGTTTATATATAAGTTCTATCTGCTCTTGTGTTAATCGTTTATATGGTCTGTATTTTCTTTCACTCTCTTTTACTGCCATGATAAAATCCTTCTTTATGAATTTTATCTTTTTAAGCAATTTCTGTTCTAGTTAGTCAGTGCCCCCACAACTATAAAACTTATCATAAGATTATTTTAGATAAAATGTCTTTAATTATGCCAAAAATGGCAATGGAGTATTAAATGCAACAAGAATATGGCGCTAGTAATATTAAAGTTCTTAAAGGCTTGGAAGCTGTTCGTAAACGTCCCGGTATGTATATCGGAGATACCGGACATCGCGGTCTGCATCACTTGGTCTATGAAGTTATTGATAACTCTATTGATGAAGCGATGGCAGGGTATTGTGACACTATAACAGTAACACTCACAAAAAACGGTACATGTAAAGTCAGTGACAATGGTCGTGGAATTCCGACAGAGATGCACCCTACCGAAAATATGAGTGCCGCTACTGTTGTTTTAACAGTACTGCATGCCGGTGGTAAATTTGACAAAGATACCTACAAAGTTTCCGGAGGACTGCACGGAGTCGGTGTTTCTGTTGTAAATGCACTCTCTTCTGATTTGCATATGACAATCTACCGTGACGGGAAAATCCATGAACAGGATTTTAAAATGGGGATTCCCCAGGGACCTCTTGAAGTTACCGGAACAACCCGTAAAACCGGTACAACTATTGAATTTGCAGCAGATCCAAGCATCTTTACAGAAACAATAACCTTCGAATACGAATATCTGGCAAAAAGATTTAAAGAACTTGCCTATCTCAATCCTTTTATCACTATAAAATTCAATGATGAAAGAGACGGTACAAAAGAAGTCTATCATTTTGAAGGCGGTATAGCCCAGTATGTAACGGATATGAATAAAAAAGAAATTGTTGCCAATGTCTACAGTTTCAGCGGAAAAGCCGAAGATATAGAGTTTGACATTGCCCTGATGTATAATGACTCCTATGAAGAAAAACTTGCCTCATTCGTCAATAATATCCGCACGCCAAACGGGGGAACACATGAAGCAGGTTTTCGTGCAGGACTTACGCGTGTTATATCAAACTATAATGCCAAAAACGGTGCCGCAAAAGAAAAAGATGTCAAAATTTCCGGAGATGATGTAAAAGAAGGACTGATTACAATTGTTTCTGTTCGTGTTCCGGAACCTCAGTTTGAAGGACAGACAAAAGGAAAACTCGGAAATACCTATGTACGTCCGCTTATTCAAAAAGCAACAGGCGAAGCTCTCAACAAATATTTTGAAGAAAATCCTATAGAGGCCAAAGCAATTGTCAGCAAAGCTCTAATGGCTGCACGCGGTCGTGAAGCAGCTAAAAAAGCAAGAGAATTAACACGCAGAAAAGATTCTATGAGTGTTGGCACGCTTCCAGGAAAGTTGGCTGATTGTCAAAGTAAAGATGCGAGTATCTGTGAACTCTACCTGGTAGAAGGGGATTCTGCAGGAGGTTCTGCAAAAATGGGACGTGACCGTGTTTTTCAGGCAATTTTACCACTTAAAGGTAAGATTTTAAATGTTGAAAAAGCACGGCTTGAAAAGATTTTAAAATCAGATGAAATTACAAACATGATAACGGCTATGGGTTGTGGAATTGGGGAAGAGTACAAAGAAGAAAAACTCCGTTACCATAAAATCATCATCATGACGGATGCTGATGTTGACGGTTCTCATATTCAGACACTTCTGCTTACTTTCTTTTTCAGGTATTTTCGTGACATTATCGATAAAGGCTATTTGTACCTTGCACAACCACCACTCTATCGTTACAAAAAAGGCAAAAAAGAGATCTATTTCAAAGATGATGCCGCTATGAATGAATATCTTATCAGCAACGGTATAGAATCTTTGGAAGTAGACGGAGTGGGAAATAATGATTTAATAGCCTATTTTAAAATGGTTGATCATTATGCTTCTTCACTTGAAGCTCTCAATCGTCGTTATGCTCTTGTAAAACTTATCCGTCATTTTATTGAAAATCCTGACCTGATTGCCCTGCCTGTAAAAGAGATGTTTGTTGAAATAGAGAAATTTTTAAGTTCAATAAATAACAATATTTTAACCTATACCATCAATGAAGAAACAAATGAAATTCATCTTTTTGTCCAGACGCAAACAGGAATGGAAGAGTTACTGATAAATGATGATCTTTTTTCTGCTCCGCATTTTAATGAAGCAAGTTTTGTTTACAAAAAAATAACAGAATGGGATATTCATTTTGACAAAGACATCATAGAAGTACTTGAAGAGATTAAAGACTATGCAAGAAAAGGTGCCTATATCCAACGCTACAAAGGTCTGGGTGAAATGAATCCTGATCAGTTATGGGAAACAACAATGACACCTGAAAACCGTGTGCTTTTACAAATTTCCATAGAAGATGCAGCCGTTGCATCTGATGCATTTACATTGTTTATGGGTGACGAAGTTGAACCTCGTCGTAACTATATCGAAACACATGCAAAAGATGTGAAGCATTTAGACGTATAAATGTTATTGTCCCAAACAAAAGAGAGGGAATACCGTTTTAAGCTTGCACTTAGAATGGCTTTACCTATCTTTGCTCTTATACTTGCCTTCATTTTTCATACACTTATCAGCAATTATACTACACTTGAAATATCATTTTACATTGAAGCTGTTTTACTTTTACTTGTAAGTATCTACTTTATTTTTTTTCTTATATACAAAGGATTTGATGTAAAAATAACAGACAGTGTTACAAAAACATTCAGCAGGGAATATTTATACCAGTTTTTGCAAAAAGAGATAAAACAGAAAAAAGAATATACTCTGATTCTTATAAGTATAGATAATTTAAATGATATAAATTCTCTTTACGGATTAAAAAACGGAGATAAAGTTTTAAAGTATGTTGTTGATTGGATAACAGAGTATTTAAAAAAAGAGGGGATTGAAAATTTTCCTATTGGTCACATTAAAGGAGGTGATTTTATCATAGGACTTGATGGAGCAAAAGACAAATACAGCACTTTGCTAGAACTTATATGTTTAAAATCCAATGATTTGAATGTGGATGATATAGAAATAAAAATATCAGGAGCCATTACAGATACGAGTTATTCAAAAGATTTAAATTACCTCATAGAAAATCTTTTTGATCTTCAAAATAAAAACAAAAATATGAAATACAAAGAAGAAGAGAGTATTAATCCAAATGAATTGGAATTATTGGTCATTGATGCTATTGAAAATAAAAATCTTCTTATTATGTCACAGGCAGTTTATGACAATAAAAACAATGTAGTCTTTAGAGAATGTTATATAAAACTCAAAGGACAAAACAAAAAAATAATTCATCCAAAAACATATTTAAAAGTTATTAACAAACTGGGACTCGGTGTGAGTTTTGATTTGATGGTCTTAGAAGAAATTTTAAAGAACTGCCAATACAGAGAAAATATTTATGCAATCAATGTTTTGCCTACATCACTGAGAAATGACAAGTTTCTTTCAAAAACAAAAGAACTTTTAAAAGAATGTTCTGATAAAAAAATAATGTTTGTTTTAAGTGAAATGCAGTATTATTCTTATATAAGCAGATATAATAGTATATTAAAATCATTAAAAGCTTTAGGTGTCCTTATAGCCATAGACAGATTAGGTTCACTACATACAAGTTTTTTATATTTAAGAGAATTAAATATTGATGTAGTCCGATTTGACACCTATTATTCAAATAAAGATAAATTACTTCACAATCGAAATATAATTGATGGTTTTGCTGTTATGGCTCATGAAAAAGGTGTAAAAACCTGGATAAAAAACATAGAAGATGAAGAAGTTTACACGGTTGCCAAAGAGATGAAAATTGATTATCTCGAAGGAAAATATCTCTCAGAAATTGAAACTGTTGTAAAATAAAATGAATATTTTAGGAAAGTAGATTTTTTTTGAGCCAGATGAGAGCATCAGATTTAGTGTTAAAAATATTTTGGATTTGTGCCTGATATACTGATTGGAGTATTTTTGAAAACTTTTTTGATGGCTGTAGACCGAGTTCAATTAAATCTTTTCCCCTGATCAGAGGAGGGATTGGTTTATGAAGTACATTGAGTTTTTTTGCTTTTTTGAGTAGATACTCTGTATCTTTTTGTTTCTTCTGCGTTACATGTAAGTAGTGTGCATAAAATGCAATATCTGTTTTTTGAGCAAGTTTGTATATATCATAATCATTAAAATTGTCTAAATTAAAATCAATTGTATGGAGTTGTAAAACTTTTTCAATTAATTTTTTTTCATTTGTGACTCTCTGTAAAAATGTCTGTGTCTGTATGATCGAAAACTTTGATGTTATAACAGCCAAAGCAAGTATAACAAACTCTTTATCATTTGTTATTGGCAGTTGTTTTAACATGTCCAAAGAATTGAAAACTTCTTTATACTCTTGGGTGTTAAGAAATGCAAGTTCTTTAAAAAATGAAAATGCTCCTAAGTCTTTAAGGAGATTAAATCCAAGAGACGGTTTGTCTGATTTTAGAAGAAGCTTTTGTAATTCTTGAAAAACTCTTTCTTTGGGAAGTTCTTCAAGAAGTTTTTCTTTTATCATCTCTTTACATGTAAGCATAAGAATTTTATTAAGCTTCATATGGAAGCGGGATGCAAAGACAACGGCACGAAGCACCCGCAAAGGATCCTCTTTAAATTTTTGTTTATCCACAGAACGTAATATTTTTTTATCTAAATCTTCTCTGCCGTGATAAGGATCCAACATTTTTTTACTGACAACATCATAGCCTATGGCATTGATGGTAAAATCTCTTCTGAGTGCAGCTGTTTTAAAATCCAGATTTTTATCAATTTTGATTGCAAAACCCTGATGTCCCGAAGCAATCTTGTTATCTTCTCTTGGCAGAGAAAAATCCAAATCCAAATTTTCATAGTCCATCTTGCAGACACCAAAACTCTTTCCTACACTGTTCACATTTCCAAATTCCTGCAAAATTTCTTCCACTTTATCAAGAGAACTGACTCCGTAGAGTTCGATATCAATATCATTTGAAGGAATTCCCAAAAGTGCATCGCGAATATAACCGCCTACAATGACAGGGAGTATATTGTGTCTGTATAATTTGTGAAAAATAGTATCGAGACTCTTTGGATAGGTAATCATACTCTAAGTATATCACTAATTTTACAAGGATATAATAATTATTTGGGTATAATTCGCGAAAAATAGCTGAAAGTAGTCTGAAATGCAGAATTTTCTTCAGCAAATTTTCCAAATAAAGGAAACCCCTAATGCAAAAAATTAGAAATATTGCCGTTATCGCTCACGTTGACCACGGTAAAACTACACTGGTTGATGGGCTCTTGGAGCAATCCGGTACATTCGGTTCTCACGAACAACATGATGAAAGAGCGATGGATAGTAATGACATCGAAAAAGAGCGTGGTATTACGATTCTTTCAAAAAATACAGCTATTCGTTATAAAGATTATAAAATCAATATTATAGATACTCCGGGCCACGCCGATTTTGGTGGAGAAGTTGAACGCGTTCTTAAAATGGTTGATGGTGTTTTGGTACTTGTTGATGCCTATGAAGGTGTTATGCCTCAAACAAAATTTGTTGTGAAAAAAATGTTGGCACTCGGTAAGATGCCAATTGTTGTTATTAATAAAATTGACAAACCTTCTGCTGATCCTGAACGTGTTGTAGATGAGATGTTTGACCTTTTTGCAGATATGGGTGCAACAGACGAACAGCAGGATTTTCCTATTATTTATGCAGCGGCTCGTGACGGGATGGCAAAATTAGACATGGATGATCCTGATGGAAATTTTGAGTGTATTTTTGAAACAATCATCAATAAAATTCCTGAACCTGAAGGGGATGCACAAAATCCTCTCCAGGCACAGGTATTTACACTTGATTATGACAACTATGTCGGTAAAATCGGTATCAGTCGTATCTTTAACGGTACCGTTCACAAAGGTGACAATGTTATACTTGCAAAAGCTGACGGGGAAATGGTAAAAGGAAAAATTTCTAAACTTATCGGTTTTCACGGACTAAATCGTATGGAGATAGAAGAAGCGGAAGCCGGAGATATTGTTGCATTTGCAGGAATGGAAACTGTTGATGTGGGAGACACTATTGCAGACCCTGTTAATCCTGTTGCACTTGATCCTATGCATGTGGAAGAGCCAACGCTGACAGTTGTATTTGCAGTAAATGATTCTCCTTTGGCAGGTAAAGAGGGGAAACACGTAACATCAAACAAGCTTCGTGAAAGACTTGAATTTGAAATGAATACCAATGTTGCTATGCGTCTTGAGGTTGTTGGTGAAGGTAAATTTAAAGTTTCCGGTCGCGGTGAGTTACAAATCACGGTACTTGCTGAAAATATGCGTCGTGAAAACTTTGAATTTTCAATTTCACGTCCGGAGGTCATTACAAAAGAGATTAACGGTGTGAAATGTGAACCGTTTGAGCATTTGGTAATTGATGTTCCTGAAGATTTAAGCGGTACGGTAATTGAGCGTTTAGGAAAAAGAAAAGCAGAAATGAAATCAATGCTTCCGATGGGGCAGGGTTTTCAGAGAATTGAGTTTGAAATTCCGGCTCGTGCATTAATCGGCTTTCGCGGACAGTTTTTGACAGATACAAAAGGTGAGGGTGTAATGAATCACTCTTTCCTGGAATTCCGTCCGTTCTCAGGGGAAGTTGAATCACGCTCATACGGTGCACTTGTTTCTATGACATCCGGTTCAACACTTGCTTTTTCACTTTTTGGTATTCAAGACCGTGGTGTTCTTTTTATCGGTGTACAGACTGAAGTATATGAGGGTATGATTATCGGCGAACATTCACGTTCAAATGACTTAGTTGTAAACCCTATTAAGGGAAAAGCACAGTCAAATGTCCGTTCAAGCGGTGCTGATGAAGCGATTAAACTTGTACCGCCACGTGATATGTCACTGGAACGTGCTTTAGAGTGGATAGAAGATGATGAACTTCTTGAAGTAACACCTAAAAATATTCGTATCCGTAAGAAATACCTTACAGAGAGTGAAAGAAAACGTCACGCGCGTAAATAAAAAAACTTTACAACTTTTTTTTCCATCCAGTACTCCGGATGGAAAATACTTCCTGATACAAATCCGACATGGCCTCCATGTTCACTAATTTCCAAATGAACAGATTGTGATATTTCATCTTTTGTCGGAAGTACAGTGGCGGGCATAAAAGGATCATCTTTTGCATGAATGATAAGGGTGGGAATCTTAATCTCTTTTAAATACTGTCTACAACTTGATTTTTTATAATACTCCCGTGCAGAGCAAAATCCGTGAACAGGTGCTGTGTAGGCATTGTCAAATTCCCAAAAATTTTTTAATTTTTTTATCTCATTTCGCTGCAAAGAAATAATCTGCTCCATATTAAATGATTCATATTTTTTTTCTAAGTCTCTTTTTAAATCTTTTAATAAAATTTTTTGATAAAATTTTGCAAAGCCTTTATTTATGTGTGTAGCACATTTGTCTAAAAGCATCGGTGCAGATACAGCAACGGCGGCAGTAAGTTTACATGTAGAGTGTTTTTCTCCTAAAAGTTTCAGGAGCATATTTGCACCGAGTGAAAATCCGACCGAAAATATCTTTGCCCGGGGATATCTTTTTGAAACAGCCTGTATAAATTCAAAAGCATCTTGCGTATCACCACTGTGATATGATCTTGGTTTGAGATTTTGTTTACCCGAACAGCCTCTAAAATGCATAACCACACTGCTGAATCCCGCTTCTTTGAGTTCTTTTACTGTTCCTTGAATATAGGGAGATTTATAAGAACCTGCCAATCCGTGAAAGAGTATGACAACAGGAGTCGTTTTTGTATGATTATCAATCTTTTTCCAGTAACATTCGAGAAAATCTCCGTCACTGAGAGTGAATGTTTCTATCTCAAAATTTTTGACAAGAACCTTTCGAAAGAGGCTGGCATAGAGTGTTTGCAAGTGTCTGTTTTTTAATAAAAAAGATGGTTTGAAATTCATTCCCATATCTTATCAAAAATTTATCTACAGATGGATATAATCATACACTTAAATAATCACTTACAAGGGAATTCCATGAACAGAAAACAGATATATAACCCTGACTCAACTGAAAATGTTAATGACAGAAAAGTCTTTGGCGGAAATCCGACAGGTATTTTTGAACTCAACAACATTAAATACCAATGGGCATATAATCTGTGGGAGATGATGCTCAACAACACATGGTTTCCAAAAGAAGTTGATATGACACGGGATGTCAATGATTACAAACAACTCACTGATGCGGAAAAAACAGCCTATGACAAAGCACTTTCTCAGCTTATTTTTATGGATTCTCTGCAGACAAACAATTTAATAGATAATGTAAATCCTTATGTGACTGCCCCTGAGATAAATCTTATTTTGGTGCGTCAGTCTTTTGAAGAGGCTCTGCATTCACAAAGTTATGCGGTGATGGTTGACAGCATCTCTACAAACTCGGATGAAATTTATGATCTGTGGCGCAGAGATATGATGCTTAAACACAAAAATGATACGATTGCCGCAGTCTATCAGGAACTGGCAAAAAATCCGACAGATACAAATTTTGTCAAAGCATGTTTTGCAAATCAGATACTTGAAGGCATCTATTTTTACAGTGGTTTTACCTACATCTATACACTGGCACGTTCGGGAAAAATGCTCGGTTCGGCACAGATGATTCGTTTCATTCAGCGGGATGAAGTAACACACCTGGTACTTTTTCAAAACCTTATTAACACACTCAGAAAAGAGCGACCGGACCTTTTTACCGATGCCCTCAGAGCAGATGTTATAGAGATGTTTAAAGAGGCTGTCAAGCTTGAGACCGAGTGGGGCAAATATATCACACAGGGACAGATTTTAGGTTTGACAGATGGGATTGTTGAGCAGTATATTCAGTATCTTGCCGATGACAGATTAAACTCTGTCGGTTTTGACAAGCTGTACAATGTCTCCAACCCTATTAAATGGGTAGATGACTTTGCAAAATTCAATGACCAGAAAACAAACTTCTTTGAAGGCACTGTAACAAACTACTCAAAAGGCAGCCTTTCGTTTGATGATGACTTCTAGTTAAATTATGATAAAATATGTCCATTCACTTTAAATGGACATAAAAAATGAAACAAATACTCTCTCTTGATTTAGGAATTACATCTGTTGGTTACTCAGTTATACAAGAACATGAAACAGATAAATATTCTCTTGTAGATTATGGGGTTAGCATGTTTGATAAACCAACTGATAAAGATGGCAATTCAAAAAAACTTCTGCATTCTCAAGCACTGAGTGCAAAAAAACTCCATAAACTTAGGAAACAACGAAAACAAAAGTTAGCTTCTCTTTTTGAAAAATATAATCTTGGAAACAGACAAGAATTATTGGAACAAGAAAAAAATAATATTTATAAAAATAAATGGGAACTCCGTGGAAAAACAGTATTTGAAAAAAAGTTGAGTATTGGTGAAATTTTTACTATTTTATATCATATAGCAAAACATCGAGGGTATAAATCACTTGACAGCGGGGATTTACTTGAAGAGTTATGTGACTCTTTAGGCATAGAAACAGAGGCTAGCAAATCAAAAAAAGATGATGAGCGAGGGCAAATAAAACAGGCACTAAAAAATATTGAAGCACTGCGTGAGAAATATTCACAAAAAACAGTAGCGCAAATTATTTATGAGTTAGAAAACAAAAAAGAGAATCCTATATTTCGCAATCACGACAATTATAATTATATGATACGCCGTGAGTATATAAATGATGAAATAAGAAAAATTATTAAAGTTCAGGATGGGTTTGATGCGTTTGATAATTTGGATAGTGGTGCTTTTGCAAATGATGTTGTAGCTGTAATAGATGACCAAAAAGAATCAACAAATGACCTGTCGTTGTTTGGAAAATGTGAATACTATTCAGAATATTATGTAGCACATCAGTATTCTTTACTAAGTGATATTTTTAAGATGTATCAAGCTGTTGCAAACATTACATTTAACAAAGAAAAGATAAAAATTACCAAAGAACAGATTGCTCTTGTTGCCCAAGATTTTTTAGATAAAGTGAAAAATGCAAAGAGTGTCAAAGATATTAAATACAAAGATATTCGTAAGATTTTAAAATTAGATGATAATGTAAAAATTTTTAATAAAGATGACAGCTATCTAAGTAGAGGAAAAACGCATGAAAACAGTATAGTAAAATTTCATTTTGTAGATACTCTCTCTAAAATAGATAAAAGTTTTGTGAAAGATATTTTTTCCAGCGATGAGAGTTATGCGCTGATGCGTGAGATATTTGATGTACTGCATTATGAAAAATCTCCTAAGTTAATTTACGAGCAACTAAAAAATAAAATTAGTAATGAACAGGTAATTATTGAGCTGATTCGTAATAAAAAAGGAAATTCTTTAAATATTTCTTCTTTTGCTATGTTGCAATTGCTTCCTTATTTTGAAGAAGGGTTGACATTAGATGAGATTAAGCAAAAGCTTGGACTCCAAAGGCAAGAAGATTATGCTGAGTATAAAAAAGGAATAAAATATCTTCATATCACAAGTTATGAAAAAGATGATGATTTAGAAATAAATAATCATCCTGTCAAATATGCTGTTAGTGCAGCTTTACGTGTTGTCAAATATCTTCATTCAAAATATGGAGCTTTCGATGAGATAAAAGTAGAAAGCACAAGAGAATTGAGTTTGAATGAAAAGGCTAAAAAAGAGATAGAAAAAGCCAACAGAGCATTTGAAAAAGAGATACAACAGATAGTAGAAAATACCGAGTATCAAAAGATAGCGCAAAGCTACGGAAAAAATCTTCATAAATATGCCCGTAAAATATTGATGTGGGAAGAGCAAGAGCGATTCGATATTTACAGTGGCAAAAGCATAGGAATAACAGATATTTTTTCTAACAGTGTAGATATTGATCATATAGTTCCGCAAAGTTTGGGTGGGCTTAGTGTCAAACATAATTTTGTATTAGTACATCGTGATGAAAATCTTCAAAAATCCAATCAACTGCCAATGAATTATGTAGCAGATAAAGAAACATATAAAAACAGAGTAGAGCATCTTTTTCATGAACATAAAATTAATTGGAAAAAAAGAAAGAATCTTTTAGCCAACAATCTTGATGAGATATATAAAGATACATTTGAATCGAAATCTCTACGAGCAACAAGCTATATTGAAGCTTTGACGGCACAAGTTTTGAAGCGTTATTATCCCTTTCAAGATGTAAAAAAATTAAAAGATGGCTCTGCTGTAAGACATTTACAAGGGAGAGCAACTTCAAATATTCGCAAAGTATTGGGTGTAAAGACAAAAAATAGAGAGACAAACATACATCATGCAATAGATGCTATTTTAATTGGAGTAACAAATCATTCTTGGTTACAAAAACTCTCAAATACTTTTAGAGAAAATTTTGGACGTATTAATGATGAAGCACGTAAAAACATCAAAAAAGTACTGCCCTATATGGATGGTTTAGAAATAAAAGATTTGGTGAAGGAGATAGAATCGCAATATAACAGTTTTGGAGAGGATTCTATCTTTTACAAGGATATTTGGGGAAAAGTAAAAACAGTTAATTTTTGGGTTTCAAAAAAACCAATGAGTTCAAAAGTACATAAAGATACTATTTATGCAAAAAAAGATGATGGTATTTATACCGTCAGAGAAAATATTATTGCAAAATTTATAGGGCTTAAAGTCACACCAATGACATCACCAGAAGAGTTTATTAAAAAATTTCATAAAGATATATTACAAAAGATGTATAGTTTTAAAACAAATTCACATGATATTATTTGTAAGATTGTAGAACAAAGAGCTGAAGAAATTAAAGAGTTACTTTGGAATTTTGAATTTTTGGATGTTAAAAATAAAGAGCAGATGAGTGAAGCAAAAACAAAACTTGAGCTACTTATACATAAAGCTTTAGTGGACAATAATGGAAATATTATTCGTAAAGTGAAGTTTTATCAGACAAATCTTACCGGTTTTAATGTCCGTGGCGGGCTAGCAACAAAGGAAAAAACTTTTATAGGTTTCAGAGCCTACAAAAAGGGTGAAAAGTTAGAATATAATCGTATTGATGTAGCAAATTTAGAAAAAATACAAAAAAGTAATGACGGAAGTTTTAAGGCGTATAAAAATGATGTTGTTTTCTTTGTTTATAATAATGGAATCTTTAGAGGTGGTCGAATAGTCAGTTATATTAAAAAGTCTTCAGGTAGTAAATTATGTGCATTTTTAAATCCAAGATTTCCAACTGCAAGTGAATATCAACCATCTTCATTTTGTAAAATTGAAAAAGGGAAACATTCAGGAGCAAAACAACAGAGTATTGGTTCTGCTAGAGGAATTATAAAATTGAATCTTGATATATTGGGGAATATAAAATCATATCAGATTTTAGGTAATGCTGAGAGTGAAATTTTGAACGAGATAAAGAGTATAGTGAGTCAATAATGGGTTTTAAAGTTTTACATCTCACGCGACCATGTAAGATAAAAATTCAAAATGCTAATATACATCTCTATTTTTATGATGACGCAAGTGAAGTAAAAGTTACACTGCGTGATATAGATTTTCTTCTTTTTGATAATACACAGTTCTCTATAACTGGGGCAACCTTACAACTTTTAGCACAGGCAAATATTGCGACACTGTTTATAGATGAAGTATATCATCCTTGTGCTATTCTTACACCATATCATCAACACTCAACGATGAGCGAAATAGCACATGCTCAAGTGTCTTTAGATGTTACATTTAAAAGTAAATCTTGGCAAAATATCATCATATCAAAAGTGAAAAATCAAGCAGAAGTTCTTGCTTTTATGTCTTTAGACACTGCTAATGAATTGCAAGAGTTTGCAAAAAAAGTAACCTTGTATGATGCAAATCAAGATGAAGCACAGGCTGCAAGACTCTATTGGAAATCACTTTTTAATATGCAGACTTTTAGACGTGAACAAGGTAGTGAAGATATTGTTAATGTGATGCTAAATTATGTTTATGCAATAATACGTGCTTGTATTGCAAGAGATGTAAGTGTGAGTGGCATGCTACCGGTTTTTGGTATTTGGCATAAAAATAAGTATAACGCCTTTGCTTTAGTGGATGATTTGATGGAACCCTTTCGTCCTGTATGTGATTTATATGTTAAATTGTTACTCAACAAAAAATATCATGCTGCCAATAATCTTAGCACAAACATTAAACGAGATTTGATTGCTATTTTAAACAAAGAGTATTTAATTATAAATGATGGTGTTTCGACTGTGATAACAGCCATTGGCTTGTTTGTACGAGAGTATAAGAAATCTATGATGATGCAAAGTGCAGAAACACTTATTTTTCCAAGAATCAATACAGAGAAATTTTACAATGAGTTCTTTTAGAGTTATGTGGCTAATGATAATGTTTGATCTTCCGACAAAAAGTAAAAAAGATAAAAAACGGTACCATTGGTTTCACAAAGAGTTGGAAAAAGAGGGATATATGATGTTGCAATATTCTGTATATGGAAAGATTTTTGCTTCTTCTGACTCTGCAAAGTATGGAAAAAAACGTATAAAAGATTTTATAGATAGAAACATAAAGCATGGAAACATACGCATACTGATGTTTACAGATAAACAGTTCTCAAGTATGGAGATAATTATTGGTGAGGAAAGTATTGAAGAAAAGAATGAGCCAAAGCAATTGCTACTCTTTTAAAATGGAGCATAGCCGAAGCTATGCTCTAAAGTCAGCTACCATTTGGTAGCCTTAGTTTAATACCCCTATTAAACTTGTGTGTCATACAACAGAAATATTGTATCTAAAATTATCAAAAAACGCAAAAAATGTGTAAAAAATGCAACTTTTTATAAATATTTATCGGTTTTAATACCCCTACAAACTTGCGTGTGATACAATGTAAAAAAAGGTGGTGGCTCTTATTTCAGAGTTTTAATACCCCTACAAACTTGCGTGTGATACAATAAGTTTTTGCTTCGCTTACTCCTATGATACGTTTTAATACCCCTACAAACTTGCGTGTGATACAATGTGGATATTGACACCAGCAGGAGAAACAAAGTTTTAATACCCCTACAAACTTGCGTGTGATACAATCTGAAGCTGAAGACGTTACAATTTTTTATGGTTTTAATACCCCTACAAACTTGCGTGTGATACAATCTATGATTGATGAACAACAACAAGTAGCACGTTTTAATACCCCTACAAACTTGCGTGTGATACAATCAGTTGTGCCAGGTGCATACAGTGCCTGTTGTTTTAATACCCCTACAAACTTGCGTGTGATACAATATTCAGCGTAAGCGATATACTTAAGTCAACGTTTTAATACCCCTACAAACTTGCGTGTGATACAATATGAAGCGATAGACGCTGAGATAGTAGATGGTTTTAATACCCCTACAAACTTGCGTGTGATACAATCTGAACTCATAGCTGAGATACGAAGTTTGAGTTTTAATACCCCTACAAACTTGCGTGTGATACAATAAAGTTTTAATTTATTAGCACTAAAAGCTAGTTTTAATACCCCTACAAACTTGCGTGTGATACAATTAGATGTTTCTTCTGCTTCTATTTCACGCAGTTTTAATACCCCTACAAACTTGCGTGTGATACAAATATGTTATAATTGCTTTTATGATAAAATCACAACAAAAAGCTATAAAATTTTAGATGTTAAGTATATTGCTAAAAAGAAGAATTGATTAATGTTAGACTACACCCTTTGTTCTCTCTTGTTTGAAACGACACAGAGTTATGAAAATAATTTACAGACACTTTTGGCACTTATCACACAAGCAGAAAAAAATACCATTATAGTTGCACCTGAAGTGTGTTTGACTTCTTATGATTATGAGCGTATGGATGCAATGCTTGCCTTTGCGCCACGAGCCACTGAGGCACTGAAAAAAGTTTCTCATAACAAAATTATTGTTTTGACAATGTTGGAAGAAAAAGAGGGGAAAGTCTATAACTTTGCCAAAGTTTTTTATAACGGGGAAGTGGTCTTTCAAAGAGCAAAAGCCAAACTTTTTAAATTTGGCGATGAAGACAAATACATGCATGCAGGCAGTGAAGAAGATTTTAAAATAGTGGAAGTTGCCGGCATTAAGTTAGCCGTGTTTGTTTGTTTTGAACTGCGTTTTAAAGAGCTGTGGTGCAAGAGCGAGGGTGCAGATGTGATCGCTGTGCCTTCCTGGTGGGGTGCTTTGCGACGCGAACATTTCAAAATTCTCACGCAGTCACTTGCTCTAATAAATCAGTGTTATGTTGTGGCAAGTGACAGTGCAAACGAAGAGTGCACGGCAATGAGCGGTATTATCACCCCGCAGGGTGAAGCGTTTAGAAACATAAGCAAGCCTTGTTTGAAAATGCAATACAAGAAAAAAGAGATAAGATTAATGAGAAGATATATGGATGTGGGGATAGAATAATTTGGACAGAATTACAGCGACAAAAACAGCCCGTTTGGCACAAGAGTGCAGTACACAGTTTCCTTTAAGTGAAGAAGTAAAAAAAGCGATTGCGGCTACAAACAGAGAAGCCTTCGTTCCAACTGGTTTTAAGCATAATGCCTATAAACTCGATGCTTTGCCTATAGGGGCCAATCAGTATATCAGCTCTCCTTTGACGGTTGCAAAGATGACGGAGTATCTCTTTCCACGAGGAGCAGACAGAGTTTTAGAAGTTGGCTGCGGCAGTGGATACCAGGCTGCTGTACTTTCACATCTTTTTCGTGGTGTATTTACCATAGAACGTATAGAATCTTTGATACTTGAAGCAAAAAAAAGGTTTCGTGAGCTTGGTATAAACAATGTCCATGCCCGTACAGATGACGGACAAAACGGCTGGATTCAGTATGCGCCTTATGACAGGATTCTTTTTTCTGCAACAGCGAAAGAGATTCCAAAAAAACTCTTTGAACAGTTGGCTGAGGGGGGAATTCTTGTTGCTCCTTTGCAAAAAGGGAACAAACAGGTTATTACCCGTTTTATAAAAAACGGGGAGCATATTGAAGAAGAAGAGCTTGAAGAGTGTGATTTTGTTCCTATACTTGACGGGGTGCTCAAGTAGCTTTTTTAAAGCTTTTTATAGTAGAATAGTAGTAATTTAATTGAGGGAACAATCATGGAAGAGATGTATGGCATAAAGTATACGAAGCCAGAAGTTGTTTTGCTGCAAGATACCGGTATTGGTGTAGCAGAAACAGCTGCGCGTACATGTTATGACAGTTTTGGCAACAGTGAAAATGAGATTGTTCAAGAGATTGAAAAGGTGCTTCCTGATACGAAAATGTGTGAATCTTTGAACAATATAGAAGAGTCACAGCTGCTTGATGATTTGGCATGGACATATTTTCACCACTCTATTTTGGAACATGCCAATCTGAGTTATCTTATTCGCGGAACAAGCCGAGGAGTTTTACAAGAACATGCAAGACATCGCATACAGGCAATCAGTGTAAGAAGTACACGCTATACTATGAGTTCTTTGATTAATGCTTTTGTTGCTGCAAAACAGGCAGGAGAGAGAGAATTTTTTATAGAAAAGGTTTTGGGTTTTGATATGTTTGTCACTGCCGATGAAGCCTATAACAGACTTGAAATCAGCGCAATGTATGAGAAACTTGATTTTCAGTCAAAAAAAGTAGATAATTTTTATGAACTTGCTGTTGCAAAAAGTTCTCTTCCTCTTTTGAAAGAATTTCAAGGCAAGCCTCAAAAACTTTATGATGCTTTGCAGACCGGAAAAAAGAAGAGAAATGTAGGTGATGCTTTTAAACACATCATTACAGATAATGTCAAAGTTGACATGGTAGTGACATTTAATCTCAGAAGTTTGAAAAACTATCTTACATTACGCGACAGCGGTGCTGCCTATTTTCAAATACGCTGGCTGGCTCAGGAGATGATGAAAGTCACTCCAAAAAAATATCTTGATTTGATTATCAAGAAAAAATAGGATTTTTTATGATTAAGATTTCAATACTTACAATACTTTTTTTGACAGGATGTTCCAATATTACCATAACGGCGGCCATGTGTGACAAAATTCAAAGTGATCCCACTGCCACAATTCCCCAAGAGTGTCGAGACTATAGTGAAAAAGAGGCAGATAAGGCATTTAATAAAGTTGTGAATGAGAAAAAAGTTTCTGACTCAGATTTAGAATTTCATAAAGAAAAGTAGTATAATTCCAAAAAACTAATGAAGGAATAAAATATGCCAAGAAGTGAAGTATGTGAATTATGTGCCAGCAGTGAAGATGTGACTCTTTTAGAACTGCCTGTAAGTGATGGCAGTGAAGAACAAAGTGTGTATGTTTGCCGTACATGTAAAGAGCAGATAGAAAATGATGAGCTTGATGAAACTCATTTTAACTGTCTCAATGATACTATGTGGAGTGAAGTGCCGGCTGTAAAAATACTTTCGTATATATTATGGAACAGGCTTGGTCGCGGGGATATGACAGATATGATGTATCTTGAAGAAGAAGAGAAAAAACTTGCAGATGCAGCTATCAATGCAGAAGCAAACAAAGTAGTTTTTCGAGATGCAAACGGCGTTGAACTCAAGGCGGGTGATTCCATCGTTATATTAAAAGATTTAGATGTCAAGGGTGCCGGATTTACTGCAAAACGCGGAACAACTGTGACAAGAATTGCATTGCCGCATGATATGGATGACCATGTTGAAGGTCGCGTCAACGGAACAAAGATTTATCTGAAAACTGAATTTATTAAAAAAGCATAAAAGAAAAAATATTGAAACCATACGAGCGATTTTATAAAATAGAAAAAGATTTTCGCAATCCTTATGCCCGTGATCGGGACAGAATTATTCACTCCGGGTCATTTAGAAAACTTGAGTACAAAACACAGGTTTTTCTAAACCATGAGGGTGATTTTTTTCGTACACGTTTAACACACTCTATAGAAGTATCTCAGATTGCACGCTCGATAGCATCACAGCTTGAACTGAATGAATCACTGGCCGAAGCAATTGCTCTTGCGCATGATCTCGGGCATACACCTTTTGGACATGTAGGCGGAGATACTCTGGATGAGTGCTTGAAAGCTGACGGATTTTCCAACGGATTTGAGCATAATTTCCAATCATTTCGGGTTGTGACCAAACTTGAAAAACGGTATAAAAATTTTGACGGACTCAATCTTACTTTTGCAACACTTGAAGGAATTTTGAAGCACTCTTATCCCTACAAAAAACCCTTTCTCCCAGAAATAATAGACAAACAGTTTGATTTAAACAAGCATCCTACTTATGAGGCTATGGTTGTAGACCGTGCCGATGAAATTGCGTATATGAGCCATGACATAGATGACGGGGTGAACTCCGGACTGCTTACTTTTGAGGACCTCAAAGAGAGTGAACTTGCCTGTGAAATTCTTGAAAAGGTTGCTTTAGAAGGTGTAGGAGAAGAGAATGATGAAATGTTCCGCTACAGATTCAGTTCACATCTCATAAACCATCTGATTTATTCTCTCCTTGAATACTCAAAGCAAAAAGTTGCACATTGTGAAGAAACGCCCATAGGTTTTGAAAAAGAACTTGAAACAAAAATAAAAAAACTCAAAAAGCTTCTATTTGTCAAGATGTATCAGCATAAAAATATAGTTCGAAAAATGTATGCCGGGAAACAGGCTGTTAAAGGGCTTTATAAAGGTCTGATGGAAGAAGAAAAAATGCTTCCGCAGTTTTATTACAAGCAGTTGGATGTACGAAACAAACACAGGGTTATTGCAGATTATATTGCAAGCATGAGCGACAGGTATGCACTAAATTTTCATAATGAAATGTATGGAAAAGTAAATTAAAGAGTTATGAAGAGTAACGTTCTCCCGAAGGAGAAGCGTTTACAGGCGTGATTCGTAACGTCTCATCATATAAAGACGTTTAAGCATTTTCTTACGAGAAGCAATTTTGAACTTTTTACGTTTTTCAGTCTCTGTTTCATGGAAACGGCGAGCACGAGCTTCTGTAACGATTAAGTTACGGTCAACTTGTTTTTTGAAACGTCTGTAAGCAGCATCAAAGTTGTCATCCGGACGTAGTACAATACCAGGCATATCACATCACCCACTTTCTGTTTAAATTTGAAAGGGAATTATAGCATAATAAATTTTTCTTTCAAAGTTGATATTGTTTTTTCTATCGTGTGGCACATGAAATAATTTTTGGTAAATTTGCTATGTCTTCCTGTATTGTGTCTAAAAAGCAGTACAGAATTTTATTTTTACCAAGAGAATAAATAATCCATTTGCCGCTTTGTTTTGTTTGTACAAGTTTGGTTTCACGCATCTGTTTTAAATGGCGTGAAACCAATGGCTGTGAGAGCTCTAATGTGTCACAGATTTCACATACACAGAGCTCTTTTTCTCTGTAAAGCAGTGCTATGATTTTTACTCTGTTACTGTCTGATAATATTTTTGCAAGCTGAACTAATTTTTCCATCTAATCTCTTTCGAAGTTTTATTATATAACAATATCGTTATATGAATTATATCATAAAAAGGAATATTGGTTATGAAAAAATTATTATTAGTTTTAATTTTAGGATTTGTCTCTCTTGGAGCAGATTCGGGAGAAAATATTTACAAAGCAAAATGTGCCTCATGTCACGCTATGAAAGGGATGATGGATCAGACACAGATGCAGGCAATGCGTCAAAAAATGCAAAATGTCACACAGGAAGAAAAAATGGCAATGCGTGAAAAAATGATGCTCAAAATGCAAAAAAGCAAAATGAAAGCACCGCCGATGCCGATGGTATCAAAACGTTTGAAAATGATGCTTAAAACCCGTGAAGATTTTATTGCTTTTGTAGCAGATTATATACAAAATCCTTCAATAAAGAAAGGTTTCTGTATGCCGATGGCATATAAACGCTTTGGCACAATGCCTCCGATAGGAAAAACGCTAAGCAAAGAAGAGAGAACGGTTGTTGCATCCTGGCTGTATGACAATTTTAAAGAGTCATGGGGAAAATCCATGGGCGGCAAAATGTGTGAGATGAAAAACAAAAATATGAAATGCGGCGCAGGAAAATGCGGAATGAATCAAGGCAGTAAAAAATGCGGTGCCGTAAAAATCCAAACACACTAGGTTTATGATGGAAACTATTATGCTTTTTTTCTCTGCTCTGGTTGATTTAAGCAACGCCATGGCCCCTTATATTTTGTTTGGACTTGTTTTTGCCGGTTTTTTGCATGAACTTGTTCCCGATAGCATAGTAAAAAACCATCTCGGGAAAGACTCTGTTATGTCGGTGATCAAGGCGACTGTTTTTGGTATTCCTTTGCCTGTATGTTCTTGTGGGGTTATTCCGCTTGCTGCAGGTATCAAAAAATCAGGAGCAAGCAACGGTTCAACGCTCTCTTTTTTAATTTCTACACCGATTACAGGGATAGACTCCATACTTGCCACATATGGAATGTTTGGCTGGATTTTTACTATATACAGAGTAGTTACTTCGATGATTATTTCAATATTGGCCGGATTACTTTCAAACTTCTATGCACATGAAGAAAAAGAAGAAACTGTGCAAAAAAAGCCTGCATTCAGTATGGCTGCACCGACAAAAAACACATCGGTTACGAGTTTTTCAGCTGTTGCCACGCCCGTTTTCCCCAAAGATACAAACAGTGAAAAAAGAGGTTCTATGGTTACACGGGCTTTTTCTTACGCATTTGGGACACTGCTAAAAGATATAGCATCGCCACTTTTGATAGGACTTTTGGTAGGTGCTTTAATAACTGTGGCAGTTCCTGACAATCTGAGTGAAATACTGATAAAATACAACTGGCTTTCGTACATCATAGTGATAGCTATTGCCGTGCCTATGTATGTATGTGCAACCGCTTCTTTGCCCATTGCCGCAGGTTTGATGTTGGCCGGTGTGAGTCCCGGGGCGGCCTTTGTTTTTTTAAGCGCAGGTCCTGCGACAAATACTGTAACAATAGGTGTTGTAAAAAAGATGTTAGGAACAAGAACTCTTTATATTTATCTTGGGACCATCATAGCCGGTTCCCTTCTTTTCGGACTGGGGCTTGACTATCTTTTTCGTGATGTTAATGTCAAAGAACTTGTGCATATGGATGGAGATGCCGGTTTGACAGCATGGATCGCAAGTCTTGTTCTTTGGGGATTTGTGCTGTATTATGTAATAAAACCATATTTTTTCAAGGATAAAGAGTGTAATGACGGCAGTTGTTGCAGTGCTTAGGGTATAATACGATTATGAAAAAGAGACTGCTTACATTTGTTTTATTGTTGTCAATGAGTTTTAACATCCTTCATGCGTACGCAATAGAGGTTCTTGACACAGACCCGTGTCAGGCGAGTGAGTATGTTCATGAATTTAGCAACAACAGTGAGACGGCAGATAACTGTATCTGTCAGTTGCATCATTGTTTTCACATTGCTTTTATTCTTCCTGAAATTAATATCCCTTTTATGCGTGAAAATTTTTCTCAAAAACCCTATTCACATATCAAAATATATGAATTTAATTCTTACGATAATTTTTTAAAACCTCCTATCTGCGCATAGTTTCCAACCTATATTTATAAATTAATAACGAACAAAAGGATAACTATGTTTAAAAAAAGCATACTTGTAGCACTGGGATTGTGTGCAGTTGTATCTGCACAGAATTTTGATACATTTTTACATGAGGCTTTGCAGGCATCACCCTATCTCAAAGCAAATGCTTTGGAGATTGAGCGTGCTGATGTGCAGTCAAGTCTGATACAGAGATATAAAAACCCGAAACTTTCACTTGAGGCGTCAAAATTTACTCCCGACCTGGGAAAAAGTGAAGCAGGTTACAGGGTTGCACTAACGCAGCCTGTACGTCTGTGGGGTGTTGGCGGTGACAGAACAGATTTGGCAACAGCAACACAGGAAGAGGCAAAAGGACTCGTAATGCTTCAGCATGCAGAATTTGTGAAAGTTCTCTCTCTGCTTTATATTGATTATATGACACAATCAGCATTGCTGGAATTAGCGCGAGAGGAGTTTTTAATCTCAAAAAATATTGCCAATATTTCAAAAGAGAGATATGAAGCAGGAACCATCGCAAAAGTAAAATATCTTCGTGCAAAAGTGGATTTGACAGGCAGTAAAAATCTGCTGAATGAGAAAAAAGCTATGCAGCTTGCAAGCTATTATAAACTTTTGGCATTTGCGGGTTTGCAAAATGAGAAAGAACTCGATGAAAATTATGTTTTTAAGCTTTCAGACAAAATGCAGACAGAACTGCAAAACAATTCGGCAGAGTTGCATTATCTTCAAACGCAGCAAAACAGGGCAAAAGCAAAAGCAAAATTAAATGCAAATAAAATAGAGTGGATGAATCTGTATGCAGCCTATGAGGCTGAACCGGACCAAAGCATTGCCAGAGTCGGCATGAATATTCCTCTTGCTCTTTTTAATACAAAAAAAGAAGAAAGAAAAATTGCTTCACTGCAGGCTAAACAGAGTGAATTTTTACTGCAAAACCAAAAAACAGCGTTCTCTTTTACTCTTGAGCGTCTAACAAAAGAGTTGGCAATTTTAGGTGCTGTCGTAAATTCTACACAAAATCTTTACAATGCGCAAAAAGAGCTGTTAAAAATGTACGAAGATGGGTACAAAATAGCAAACATCAACCTTTTGGAGTTGCAAAATATCAAAAACCAGATGATACAGACAAAAGAAAAAAAGATAATGCTTGAAAATAAAATAAACAAAAATATAGTTCTATATAACTATGAAGTAGGAGAATACAATGAATAAGTTATTACTATCACTGTTGCTGGGAATCGGGGCTGTTGTATTGGCTGCTGAAGTTCCACTGGCAAAGACACAAATGCACAGTTTTAAAAAATCGGTAGCACTCAATGCCAAGATCATACAGCTTTCAAATGCGCAACAGTCTATTACTTCGTTAGTGGGCGGACATTTGGAAAAGTACTTTGTAAAACCCGCACAGGATGTAAAAAAAGGCGATAAAATTGCTCTTATCAGGTCTATTGATGTTTCAAAAATGAGTGCGGATTATATTGCACTGAAAAAACAGTATAAGGCCGCACAAAAAAATTATGAAGCGGTTGAGAAACTTTATAAAAAAGGGATGACATCCATGCAGAGTCTTAACTCTGAAGCAATAAAGACAAGTGAAATTGCGGCCAATCTTACAGCCTTGCAGTCACAACTTGAAACATTGAATATAGATGTGAAAAACCTTAAAAAAGCAACCGCTGATTTTATTTTATATGCACACAGCTGCGGCCGTGTTTCCGCTCTTTTAAAACCATTGCACTCTTCTGTATCATCGAATGAACCAATTGTCTCCATCGTGAAGAACCAGGCATACTATGTGAAATCCTATCTGCCTCTTGAGTATGCGACCAAAGCGCGTATTGGGGATACAATAGTGGTTGATTATGCAGGAGAAGAGATTATTACACATGCCACGCAAATCATGCCCAAGGTAGACGAAACAACACAAAGGGTCGTGGTTCTCTCAAGTGTGGATCAAAAAGTGGATGACCTTTTTATTGATGTCTATGTCAAAGCAACAATATATTTCGCTGATGCAAAAAGCTATGTTGCTGTGAAAAAATCGGCACTCTCTTTTTTTAACAACGAATGGGTGGTTTTTGTTCCAAACAAAGAAGCAAAAGAGGAGTCTTTGGCATATCTGCCGCAGGTTGTGGCAATAGTCGCACAGGATGATGAATATGTCGGAATAAAAGGTTTGGAACCGGGAGAGACCTATGTGAGCGGTGAGAGTTATTATGTGAAATCAGCACTGCTCAAATCATCTCTTGGCGACGGGGATTAGGGGTTGGTATGTTAGATAAACTTATAGAGCTTTCGCTCAAATACAAAATTTTAGTGCTTGTTGCCTTTATCGCAATTACCGCTTTCGGTTACAAGGCATATACAGAGATTCCTATTGACGCTTTTCCTGACATTACACCCAAGCAGGTTGTAATTTATACGGAAAGTCCGGGTAACTCTGCCGAAGATATAGAAAAACTCATTACTTATCCGATAGAGTCGGTTGTCTCAGGTATGGCAGGAGTGAAGCTTATTATGTCAAACTCCATTTTTGGGCTCTCCTATGTTTCAGTCTTTTTTGAAGACGATATGGACATCTATTTTCTCAGACAGCTTGTTTCAGAACGACTTGCAAGTGTGGATATTCCAAAAGGCTGGGGCAAACCAGTGCTTGGACCAAATACAACAGGTCTTGGACAGGTTTTTTGGTATCAAATCAAAGACACAACAGGGAAATATTCACTGCAACAGCTTAAAGAGATGCAGGAGTATATTGTCAAGCCGCTTTTTAAAAGTGTCAGCGGTGTGGAAGAGGTTATCGGCTGGGGCGGAGATGAAAAACAGTACAATGTATTGATAGATACAAAAAAACTGCAGGACTTTGGCATCACCTATAATGATATCGTGCAAGCTCTGCAAAAATCAAATCAGGCAGCCGGCGGGCAGTATTTGGAGTTTAATAAAGAGCAGTACCTCATCCGTGGAGCAGGTCTGTATAAAACACTCGATGACATTAGAAATACGGTTGTCAGACCAACTCATGGCCAGGCTATTACCATTGGCGATGTCGCAAAAGTACAGCCTGGCGTGGCTCCAAGATTTGGTGCGGTAAGCATTGACAATCAAGAAGCTGTAATGGGAATGGTACTTCAGAGAACAGCTACCAATGCGGCAAAAGTGGTTGAGCGTATCAAAGAAAAAATCGAGACGGTTAATACGGCACTGCCTGAGGGTGTAAAAATTGCTACGATTTACGACAGAACAGAGATTACACATAAAGCGGTAAATACAATGACATCAGCACTTTTAAGCGGTGTGGTTTTAGTCGCTATTGTGCTCTTTTTGTTTTTGTTTGAGTTGCGTAGTGCTTTTATTGTTATTCTTTCTCTTCCTCTCTCTTTGCTTATAGCCTTTTTATTGATGGATTATTACAATCTTTCGGCAAATTTGATGAGTTTAAGCGGTTTGGCTATTGCGGTAGGTATGATAGTAGATGGCACAATTGTTATTGTAGAAAACAGTTTTAGACTGCTGCATGATGAGCCACATAAAGATAAACTGAGTGTTGTGAGTGAGGCTGCAAAAGGTGTTGCCAAACCGGTAACTTTTGCCGTATTAATTATTGCTGCGGTATTTATTCCTCTGCTTTCACTTGACGGACTTGCCGGCAAACTTTACACACCTATGGCACTTAATATTGTGTTTGTTATGCTTGGGTCCCTTTTAGTGGCTCTTGTTTTAGTGCCTGTTTTGATTTTGATGCTTTTAAAACCGACAAAATCGGCTGAAAATATTGTGATGCAATCCATCAAAAAGTTCTATACTCCTGCTTTGGTATTTGCACTGGATAATGCTAAAAAGATATTGGCAGTTGTGAGTGTAGTTTTTATAGTGCTGGCTTTTGTTCTCACACAGCAGGGGCGTGAGTTTTTACCTACGCTCAATGAAGAGTCCATTATGTATAGAGTCATCGCCATTCCGGGAACGGCACTTTCTCAATCACTTGATGTTTCAAAAGAGGTGGAGAGCTATATACTTAAAAAATATCCCAATGATGTTTCATCAGTTTTGGCGATGATAGGACGAAGTGAAAAAGGAGAAACAGCACAGCCAAACTATATGGAAATTCTTCTGACCCTCAAAGCAGATATCAAAGATTTACCATTATTGACAAAAGAGATGAGTGAAGACCTGGAACACAAATTTCCTTTTGTGCAGTTTGTTCCGACACAGCCGATTGCGATGAGAATAGAAGAATTGCTAGAAGGTGTGAAGGCTGAACTCGCTATAAAAATCTATGGAGACGATCAAAAAATACTAGACAGAATTTCCAAAGATATTCAAAGTACCATTAAAAATGTAGACGGTTTGGAGAGAATGGAAGTGGAGACGCAGCTTGGTCAGGCCCAAATCCAAATCATTCCAAATTATCTCTCTCTTGCACGTTACGGCATCAGTGTTGCAGAAGTTATGCAGATTATTCGTAACGGTATAGGGGAGGAAGGCATTACACAAAAGCTTGAGGGGATTAAAAGGTTTCCTATTGTTGCCAAAGTGCAGGGAGCAAAAAAAGACATCGACTCAATCAAAAATGTAACTTTGCGTTCACAAAACGGGAATATCGTCAGACTTAAAGATGTGTGTGACATAAAAATCGTGCAAGGGGCCTCTTTTATCAAAAGAGAGAACCTCAGCCGTTATATGGTTGTTTCAATGGATGTAGAAGGTCGGGATATGGCTTCTTTTGTTGCAGAGGCAGACAAAATCATCAAAGCAAAAGTGAAAATGCCGGCAGGATATTACATTGGCTGGGCAGGTGACTTTAAAAATATGCAAGAGGCTACGCAAAAGCTGATGATTATTATTCCGATCACACTTCTTTTAGTAATCTTATTGCTTTATACGGCATTTAATTCGCTTAAAAAGTCAATGATTATTCTTTTAAATGTTCCTTTTGGTTTTATCGGCGGTATCATTGCTCTTTTAATAAGTGGTATATATCTCTCGGTTTCGGCAATAGTGGGTTTTTTGGCTATCTTTGCCATTGCGATACTCAACGGCATTGTACTTGTGAGTTTCATAGATGAACTGTGGGCTAAATACCCTGATGTAGATTTGAAGATACTGCTAAAAGATGCAACGTTGCTGCGTTTAAGACCTGTGTTAATGACAGCATTTACAACACTTTTTGGAATATTGCCGCTGTTGTATGCAACAGGTGTGGGCAGTGAGATACAGTATCCTTTGGCAGTCGTCATTACGGGAGGAATTATCAGCTCAACACTGTTGACTCTGCTGATTCTTCCTGCAACATATCTACTTTTTTATAATAAGGAGAATTAGTGAACTGCTAACACTTCGCTAACTCTGTTGTGTGATAATACCAACATCAAAACAAGGGAATCAAAGAATTCCCGAGTTTGAAAATTAAACACAAAGGATTTCAGATGAAATTAGTTAACATTACATTATCAGTTGCTTTGCTTGGTCTTTTAAGCATAGCGTCGGCAGATGAGAGTACTGCGACAGATACAACAGTGAGCGTTGATGCGCAGATAGAAGCAATTCAAAGCGCTCCTGAACAAGAGAGGGTAGAACTTATGAATGAGTTCAAACAAAGACTGATGCAGATGAACCAGGAAGAGCGTATGTCTGCCATAGAAGAGATGCAGAGTAAGATGCATGCACAATCAGGTGATGCACATGAACCTGGTACAGGAACTGCAGGAATTCCAAGAGATATGATGCCTGATGAAGAGCATAACCTTGGTGATATGACGCAGACAAGAGCCCAGGAACATGTGCAGGAGATGCAGATGCAGACAAATGAGCATATGAATCAGGTACAAAATATGACACAGCAGCAGGCTGGCAGTCAGTATATGCAAACTATCGGAGCAGGTGATACAATAAATTCAGGTCACATATCGGACATGAATGAAAATATGATGCACCGCAGATAGAAAATTAAATAATCAATCATCTCCAGAGCTTCACGAGGTGATTGATTTATAAGGAGATACCTATGAAAAAAATGTTTATTTTAATGATGCTGGGCATGTTCTCTGCCAGCCTTTTTGCCTACTCTGATTCAGATATGGACGGTGTGGATGACAGTAGAGACAAATGTCCCAATACCCCTTTGACCGATTTGGTTGATATAAACGGGTGTACTAAAAAAAGTCTTGTCTCCTCCCATCATTTTGATATTATAATCGGTGCAAACTATGCCGGATCCAATTATGCCTCTTTAAATCAGACAGATACCTATTCCAGTTCCCTTCAAGTCGACTATTACTACAAAAACTTTTCACTCCAGGCGTCTACATCCTATTATACTACCAAAGGAGACGGTTACAGCGAAAACGGTTTAAATGACTCATTTCTGGGAGCATCGTATCAGTTTAAACCACTGAAATCTTTCTCTTTGCGTGTGGGAGCAGGCGTTCTTCTGCCTACATATGACACAGCGTTGAATAACAACAACACTGACTATACAGCTTCACTGAATGCAAGTTATGCTCTAGGCAAAGTGAATCTCTTCGGTGGTTATATTTACACGATGATTAATGATGATGATATAGCAGGAACGGTTGCCTATCAAAACACAAATGCATTGAGTGGCGGTTTAGGATATTATGTGACAAACAAACTGTACTTAAGCGGGGCATATAATACTTCAGACAGTATTTATGCAGGTGTCCAAAAGATTAGAACAGTTTCGGCATACGGATACTACAGTATCAACATGCACTGGTTCACTACCTTCTATTATGCGTACGGACTGAGTGACAGTGCAAGTGACCATGCCGCTTCTGTAAAACTAGGGTACTATTTTTAGGTTACATGTAATGAAAAAACATATACTCTTACTTGAAGATGATGAACCTCTTGCGCAAACTTTACAAGAGCTTTTACAAAGTGCAAATTATAAGGTAGATATGGTACATAACGGGAATGATGCCATTGACGCTTCGTATGAAAACAAGTATGATTTGTATGTTTTTGACATTAATGTCCCCGATATGAACGGCTTGGAACTTTTGGAGAGTCTGCGAAATGCCGATGATGAGACACCGGCAATTTTTATCAGCGCTCTCATAGATCTCAATTCTATATCCAAGGCGTTTTCCATTGGTGCGGATGATTACCTCAAAAAGCCTTTTTTCCCCGAAGAGTTGCTTATCCGTGTCAATGCGAAGTTATCGCAGACAAACAAAGAGATTGTTTATAAAAATCTGAGATACTCAGCAGAAAAAAAAGAGCTTTATAAAGATGGCAAAATAGTCTCTTTGGGAGAAGTTCAAGAGTGCCTGTGTGATCTGTTTATGCATAATATCGGCAAGGTTTTGGACAAAACTGTTTTGATGGACTGTCTTGTCAGCCCGTCAGATGCGGCTTTACGGGTTGCGCTCAATAAATTTAAACATATCACAGGTCTGGATATAAAAAATATTCGTGCAATAGGATATATGCTTGAAAAAAGTTGAAAAAGAGTCCCTGCTAAAGAGTTTTTTTCTCTTCTTCTTATCACAGACACTCTTGGCAGGAGCTCTTTTTCTGCTCAACTATCAAAAAGAGCTGCAAAGCCTTGATGAGACTGTTTTTTCAAAAATGAGACTTTGCAGTTTTTCTCTGCAATGTAAAGAGTTTCAATATGATTTTGTCCCTAAAAAAGAGTATGAACTTTACAGACTTTATAAAAATAAAAGCGAATTAAGTGCCTATTTTTCCATTCCGAACTCTACAAAAAATGCCCTGAAAATTTATCTTCCAAAAGAGAAGTATATGCAGGAGGTACGCACTCTGCAAAAAGAACTTTTATGGAATTTCTTTATCGTTGTGTTTGTCATTGCAATATTATCCTTTTTCTTTGCTCTGTATGCACTCTCTCCTCTGCGAAAGGCGTTACATGTAACCGAGGAGTTTATAAAAGATATTTTGCATGATTTTAATACACCTCTGTCCACCTTACGTCTCAATGTTTCCATGCTCAAAAGTGAAACGGGAGAAAATACTAAAATCGAGAGAATAGAAAATGCTGTGCAAAATATTTTGAATCTGCAGTCAAACTTGCGAGCTTATTTGCATTCACATGTAACGCAAAAAGAAGAGGTTGTCTTAAAAGAATTTTTGCAAGAACGCATAAATCTTATAGAGAGTAATTACAGAGATATTCACTTTTATATAGAAGTTCCGCACCTTGTGTTACATGTAAACAAAGATTCTTTTATGAGAATCATAGATAATCTGATCTCGAACGCTGCCAAGTACAATAAAAAAGAGGGAAAGGTTTTTGTCCGATTTAGCGATGATATTTTAAGCATTGAAGATACAGGTAAAGGCATACGAAATCCCAAACGTGTTTTTGAGAGATTTTACAAAGAGCAGGAGAGAGGTATAGGCATAGGGCTGCATATCGTCAAAAAACTGTGTGAAGAATCAGATATTGCTGTTTCTGTGCAAAGTGAAGTCGGTAAGGGGACAGTTTTCACGCTTAATCTTAAAAATATCATAGTATAATTCTTGTATGATTTCCCAAGACTCCATAGAAGCCCTCAAAGCCAGACTTGATATTGTTGATGTTGTTGGCAGCTACATAGAACTGAAAAAAGCAGGGGGTAATTTTAAGGCACCTTGCCCTTTTCATGAGGAAAAATCTCCTTCTTTTGTAGTGAGTCCGCAAAAACAGATCTTTCACTGTTTTGGATGTGGAGCCGGCGGGGATGCGGTGAAGTTTGTGATGGAGTATGAAAAGCTGAACTATCCCGAAGCTTTGGAGAAACTGGCGGATTCTTACAACTTTACACTTACTTATACCGATAACAAACATAACAAACCACGTTCACAGGTTATGGACAAGCTCAATGAGTGGTACCAATCACTTTTAACGAAAAACCAAACAGCCTTTTCGTATCTTCAAGAGCGAGGCATTTATGAAAACAGTATAGAAAAATTTGGTATCGGCTATGCACCTGATTCGAATGCAACGCTGAACTTTATCCGCTCACAGCAGTTTAGTATTAAAGAGGCAGTGGATATGGGTGTTGTCGGTTACAATCAAGAACGCAACCAGACCTATGCCCGTTTTATAGAGCGAATAACCTTTCCAATTTTCTCCGCCAACGGCAGTATTGTCGGCTTTGGAGGTAGAACCATAACAGGACATCAGGCAAAATATGTCAACTCTCCCGAGACTGCTTTTTTTAACAAGTCTCGTCTTTTGTATGCCTATCATCTGGCAAAACAGAGCCTGCATAAAAAGCAAGAAATCATCATAACAGAGGGTTATCTTGATGTTATAATGCTGCACCAGGCAGGATTTGACAATGCTGTGGCAACGCTGGGAACAGCTTTGACACATGAACATCTGCCCTTGTTGAGAAAAGGCTCTCCTCGTGTTGTCATGGCATATGACGGTGACAAGGCAGGGCGTGCGGCGGCACTCAAGGCTTCAAAACTTTTAAGTGCTTCGGGTTTTAACGGCGGTGTTGTGGTGTTTGACGGAGGACTTGACCCTGCCGATATGGTCAAAGAGGGACGGGTTGAAGAGTTGAACAGTATGTTTCGCAAAGCAAAACCTTTTATAGAGTTTGTACTCGATGAAATCCTTTCGCTGTATAACCTCAAAGACCCAAAAGCAAAAGAGTCCTGTATGCAAGAAGGCATAGCCTACCTCAAAACACTCTCTCCCATACTGCAAGAGGAGTATAAAACCTATCTTGCTTCTCGTTTGGGCGGATTAGGCGTTTCCCCGTCACTTTTAAAACTCAATGCACAGACAAACACTAACAGGCAATATGCCCCGCAACAAGCAAACAGCGCACACAGAGATATGTGGGAACTCTCTTTGATTAAAACTATTTTGGAAAAACCTGAGTATATTGAACAGGTCCTGGATGTTATTGATCCGAGTTTTTTGCAGTTTCACTCTTATGAATTTTCGCTGGTACTGCAGGGAAAACAAGATACTCCCGAGATAATGGCTATTCGGGTAGATGAGACTATCACTCCGCTTCAAGATGAAGAGGCTTTAAATGCGGAACTGATTACCTTTTTGACAAGATACTATGAAAGAGAGTTGAAAAAGGTCAATATTGCTTCAAATATCAGTTTTGAAGAAAAAGCTTTTTATATCCGAAAATTCCGGGGAAAAATTGCAAAACTCAAAAGAGGGGAACTGGTCACACCGAATGATTGAGTCGGATTAAAGATTTTTTGTTATACTAAAGAAAACAGAAGGAACCCAAGATGGCAGGCGTACATTTCTCATTTGACAATTTTAAGAATTTACTGGATTTAAACATTGGTATATCGGATAGACTGGATGAAAACCGTGCTGAGAGTTTTACTCTGCTCTATTGCGATTTTTCAGGGATTGAACAGAGTGTGGTGGATGCTTCTTTAACGGAAATCCTGCGCTCATCAGATTCGATAGCAAATGACGGCGCGGATTACTTTTTTGTCCTTCCCTACACTGACAAATACGGAGCTGAGATTGTCAAAAAGATGTTTGATGAGTTTTTTGCAAAGTATCTGGACTCTTTTTTACTGAGCTACCCTGTAGACGGGGAAACAACAAAGGATATTCTTGAAAACATGCAAAACAGTGTCAGTAGGTTTTTCAAAAAAGAGTTGCACTGTTTAGATAGAATTACAAGAGACTATTAGAAACCTTTTTTTGTAAATTTATAATATTTGGAGTTTTTGTAAAAAGAAATCGCTTCGGATATTTTTTGCTCTTTGTATATTTTTTTATCGCACACCCATCTGCATTTTATTTTTGGGTTGTGCATCGCTTCAATATTTGACTTGGAAACTTTTGTGGCATATATGGTCTCTGCAACCACCAATACCGGCAAAAGTATAAAAAATATAATTTTCATATTTCTAATATCGACACTTCTTTAAAAATATTAAGGGCAATTCCAATACCATTAAGTTAAGAAGATTAATGCTTTCTTGGAACCGGTACTTTCTATACTAAAGCATAACTTAGAAAAACTAAATTTTTTTCTGCAGTGCCGGCTGTTGCAACAGTCTTGCCTCTCTCAGCCCGGACTGAAGTCCGCGTTCCAAAAAAATGCTTAACTTAATGTCCTTTAAGGGCACCTCTAAATAAATATCTGACTTCATGGAACACTAAATGCTTTATTCTTTAAAATTCTTTTGAGAAGCCGAGGAGCAACGTGTGATTTCAGTAGACATAAAAAAAGAGACTTCTTCCTTATCTCCTTTAAATACAGCACTTCCGAAACAGGAGAAGCCAACGATCTCTTTTGCATCCTTACTCAAAGGAACGAAAGAATCAAACAGTAAAATTATGCAAAACGGTTCATTGATTCTTGCATTAAATGATGAAAAAGTTTCTGTTGGATCTGTCACAGACGCAGAAAGTTCAGAACTTGCTTCGCAAATAACAGCCAAAATGTCACAAGAGGATGTTAAAGTTTTGATAAAAGAGGCCAAAGAGTTTCTGAAAAACAAAATTGTGCAGAGTGAAGGGTACAAGAAAGCCGAGATTGATACCTTGCCAAAAACACTGGGCGGTCTTGTAGAACTTGCAAAAAAAACAGGGATTGAACTTTCAAAAATCACCCTGGAAGAGGTAAAAGATTTTACACAGACAAAAGCAAAAACAATAACACAACAGAAATCTTCTCCTTTGCAGATAAAACAAGAAGCAGTACAAAAGCCCGACGAAACTTCTTTTCCCCGGATAAAACAAGAAGCAGTACAAAAGTCAGAAGAAACTTCTTTTTCCCGGATAAAACAAGAAGCAGTACAAAAGTCAGAAGAAACTTCTTTTTCCCGGATAAAACAAGAATCAAAAGAAGAAGCAGACATTTCAAATGAAGAGGTGCCGGTTCGTGCCAAAGTAAAACAAACAAAAGAAGAGGTTGCAAAAGTTCAGGAGACAGAGGTGGCAGACGAAAGTTTGGAACTTGTAAAAAAAGAGATTGTGAAAAACAGACAAGAGGTTAAACAAGAGCAGAAACAGACACCCTTGTTTAAAGCGCAGAGCAGTGTTGCTGAAATTACGACACAGCAAATTGTAGATACAAAAGTAAATACACTGACAATAGACAAAACTCCAAAACAAAAAGCTGATGACACATTGAAGCTTCTTCTTCGCGGAGAAAAAATCACAAAGAATGAATCAGGTCTTACGGCAGATTTTTCAGTGGCAACAGCAAAGGTTATGGTAGCACCGCCGCATACTTCAAAAGAGGCAGAAAAATCATTAGCGTCTCTTTTGCAAAATGACAAGAGTGAAGATGGCGCTGTACAGGCAAAGACAGATGGATTGAATATTGCAAAGGCAGACAGTTTTGAGGTAAAACTCAATGAAGCAAAACAGATGGTCAAATATCTGTCTCATGATGTAAAATCTGCAATTGAAGATTATAAGTCGCCGTTTACGCGTATCAAAGTGCAGTTAAATCCACAAAGACTGGGTGAGGTTGATCTGACGATAGTACAACGCGGAAAAAATCTTCATATAAACATCAGTTCAAACAATACTGCCATCAATACTCTGGCTATGAATGTACAGGATTTAAAAGTGCAGTTACAAAATAATGGAATACAAAATGCTTCTTTAAATTTTAACAGTAATGCTCAAAGCGAAAACTCTCAAGCCGGACAGCAGGAACAGCAGAGACAAAATCAGCAAAAGGCTGATGACGAATACAACTATTTTGAAACTCTGCAGAGCAATGAAGAAGTTTTAAGCTCATTGGAAATTATAGTTCCATACTACGCATAAAGGATATATTATGACAATAGATACAACAGCAAATAATTCGGCACTCTCAGCAGCTACATCGTCTGACAATCCAAAAGGAACACTCGGGAAAGATGATTTTATGAAGCTGCTTTTAGTACAGCTTCAATATCAAGACCCTACTGCACCAACGGACACTGAAAGCATATTGACACAGACTTCTCAACTAGCCAGTCTTGAATCGGCAGACAATACAAATGCGGCTTTAGAAAAGTTAACCGCCTCTCTGGGAAGTTCGCAACAGTTTTCGACGATTGCTGCTATAGGAAAAACCGCTGACCTTGGCAGTGATGCAATTGCTCATGACAAGGGAACAGAGACTACTTTTGAAGTTTATTTTCCAAATGCAGTCGAACAGGGTACGGTTTCTATTACAGATGCAGACGGAAATACTGTACAGACTTTGGATGTCGGAACAAACCCTTCAGGTGTGTATCAGTTTACATGGGATGGTACAGACACTGCGGGCAATCAGGCTGAGAGTGCCATTTATCATGTGAATGCACAGTATGTAGATGCAAATGGTGATACACAACAAACACGCTTGGGAGCTTATCCTATAGAGTCTGTGCGATTTGACAATGGGAATACACTTGTCAAAGTCGGTTCAAATTATGTGCCGTTAGACAACATAAAAGAAGTTTACTAAAAGAAGGATTTGTTATGATGACGCAAGCATTTTATACGGGAATATCCGGCTTGAAAACATCTTCTGGTGGTATTGATGTCATTTCAGATAATCTTGCAAATATTTCTACTGTCGGATTTCGTGCATATAATGCTGAATATTCAACACTTTTTGAAGACAGTTTAGCCAGCGCATCAAATAATCTTGCTCTGAACAACAGTATAGGTACTGGTGTGCAGATGCAGTCAACTTCTCTTTCCCTGGCACAGGGGACTTTGTCACTTTCTGACAGAAGTACAGATTTGGCTATTTTGGGTGATGGCTGGTTTGGAATTGAGCAAGGCGGGGCACCACTCTATACCAGAGCGGGAGACTTTACTTTTGATGCAAACAGTGATCTTGTCACTACTGATGGGTATTATGTTCTTGGAACAATCGGAAAGAATATCAGTGAAGATAACATACTTACACAAACACTTAATGAAGTTCCTCTGGGTGGTGTAAATGAGCAAGAAAAACTGCGTTTTCCAAAAACATTAACATATCCCCCTGAACCAACAACACAAGTAAAATTCTTAGGAAATGTAGGTGTTGGAGCAAAAGGTTCAGAAGTGGTTACAATGGGGGCAAGTGTTATTGACCCTCAAAATAATCGTAATGAGTTGCGTTTAGAATTTACAAAATCAGCAGTGCAAACCCCACCGGGAACACAATGGGATGTCACAGCAACAACGAAATCACTTGATGGCCAGACACTTTATGATACACAAACCGGAACAGTTGCATTTGATGAAACAGGTGCCCTTGTCTCATCAACATTAACAACTATAGATAATAATGGCACACCTGTCACCATTGATCTTGGTACAGCATATAATGGGGTTGTTTCAGTTGATGTCCCTGTAGTACCTGGCTCTTCTGTGGCTGACGGAACAATAGGAGGAGAACTTGACGGATATGCAATCAATAAAAACGGTGAGGTAATTGCAACATTTACAAATGGAAGACAGAGTAGTGTCGGACGTATAGCTGTATACCATTTTGTCAATGATCAGGGACTGGAGAGGATAACAGGTACCCGATTTGGAGTAAGTTCCAACAGTGGTGAACCAATCTTTTTTCAAGATGCCAATGGGCAAAATATAATTGGAACAGATATTACAAATTTCAGATTAGAAGGCTCCAACGTTGCAATGAGTGCCGGACTTACAGAACTTATAATTTTGCAGCGGGCATATGATGCAAATTCGAAATCTATTACTACAGCAGATCAAATGATGCAAAAAGCGCTCAATATGGATGCCTAAGTTTGCTTTGGAATGACAATATAAAACTGGAACACTTTATGCTAGATTTTCTTATTGAAATAATTAAAAAAACATAATTGTTTTTGAGCTTCGCGCTGAGCGAAACCAAGTGTTAGCGTAGTTGTCAGGAGTACTCCTGATAAGGTCATAAATAAGTGGACGGTTCCCTTAAATTTATGAAATAAATCAAAGGATAAGATATGTTAAAATCACTTTTCTCCGGGGTATCCGGACTGCAGTCTCATCAGGTTGCGATGGATGTAGAATCAAATAATATCGCCAATGTCAATACAGTAGGTTTTAAGTATTCTCGTGCAAATTTTTCTGATCTTTTAGCACAAACAAATGCTATTGCTACCGCACCACAAGGACAGCTTGGCGGTAAAAATCCTGTACAAATAGGATTAGGGTCAACTGCAAGTTCTACAACTCGTATTTTTTCACAGGGTTCTATTCAAAATTCTGATAAAAATACAGATGTTGCGATTCAGGGAGATGGGTTTTTCATTATATCGCCTGATGCCGGGACTACATATAAATATACACGTGCAGGGGATTTTAAGTTTGATGCATCCGGAAATTTTGTTGACAATAACGGCTTTATAGCACAGGGATGGCTGCGTGATCCGGTTACCGGAAAAGTAGATTCCACTGCACCGATTGAAAATATCAATATTCCGCCAGGATTGACAACACCTGCACAGCCGACTACAGAGGTTGTTTTAAAAGCAAATTTAAATTCAGGACCTTTAGTTGAGAGTTACTCTCGTGCTTATCCTATTGATGCGACGGGTGTTGTGAGTGATTATAATGGAAATACAACTGGTGTAAATTCCGGAGATGTCGGTTTTATGTTTAACAGTAACGGAGAGGCTTTTTCTTTACAAAGCGGACAAGGTGTCACGATAGATTATGGTGATGGAACAATTTATAATTATGAATACCAACCAGATGGTACGGGAGATTTTCAAACATTAAAACAGTTAAGAGATAAAATACAAGCAGATGTTGTAAATGTTTCTTCTACAGCAACAGTTATTGTAGATGATAAGGGGAAAATAAAAATTGACAACTCAGTTGCCGGTGGTGGTGCTTTAAACATTACGGTAGAACCTATTACGGCTACCGGAGTAACTGAGAATGCACGCTTTTTGACGACAATGAGTGCCTTGGAAGGGAGTCTGCCAAATGTCACTGGAGCCGTTGCTTTTTCTCAGGACTTTAATGCTGCTACGCATTCAAGTTCTATAGATATATTTGATTCACTGGGTACCAAACATACGCTTCGAACCGAATTTAGAAAAGTTTCTGCAAGTAAATGGGATATGAGGATTACTGTTCCTGAACCTGCAACAATCAGTACAGCAGCCCCGACAAACCAGGTCAATGGTTCTATAACGTTTAACACAGACGGTTCTCTCAGTACCTATGATCCGACAAGTGTTTCTTTTACGGGAAACAATGGTTCTGCACCAAATCAGACCGTGAACCTCTCTTTTGGTACGCCTAATAAGTTTGACGGAATGACATCATTTGACAGTAAAAGTGCTACATCCGGAATTTCTCAAGATGGTTATACCGGTGGTGATTTAGTGGGTATCAGAATTGATCAGTCCGGAACACTGATAGGTTCTTTTTCAAACGGGCGTTCTTTTGGTCTGGCACAAATTGCTATGGCGAAATTTACAAACAACGAAGGATTAGCTACAGAAGGTGGCAATGTTTATAATCAGACAGCCAACTCCGGTGATCCTATCATAGGAACGGCTGCGACTGCCGGGCGTGGATTTATTCAAAGTTCTGCATTGGAAGCTTCTAATGTGGATCTTTCTCGAGCCCTCACGGAGCTTATTATCATTCAGCGTGGTTTTCAGGCAAACGGAAAGACAATTACCACGTCTGATCAACTTCTGCAAACGCTTATAGGACTGAAACAATAAGCCGTTTAAAAAATTCACTCAAAGCATTAATTTTCTTAACTTAATGGCAGTGAGCGCCTGGGTTGCAAAATAATGGAAGTTTTAACCTGGGCTAAAAATAGTGTATAATTCATTTAATAAAATCGAAGGAATTATACAGATGCAATTCTCAGCCCCACTCAAATCAAACTCAAAAAAAATTATGCTACTCGGTTCCGGCGAGCTTGGAAAAGAAGTTATCATTGAAGCACAGCGTCTGGGACTTGAAACCATAGCCGTTGACAGATATGAAAATGCGCCTGCCCATCAGGTGGCACACCGTTCTCATGTTGTCAATATGCTTGATAAAGATGCCCTTTTGGAAATTATATACCGTGAAAAACCCGACTATATTTTGCCAGAAATCGAAGCTATCAATATTGATGCGCTTTTTGCCGCAGAAGACAGAGGCTATAATGTTATTCCAAATGCCAATGCCGTCAGTAAAACGATGAACAGAAAAAACATTCGTACTTTTGCGGCAGAGGTCTTGGGACTCAAAACAGGTCCGTATAAATTTGTCACAACACAAGAAGGTATGCTTGAAGCGGCACGTGAACTTGGTTTTCCCTGTGTGATTAAACCGGTAATGAGTTCATCCGGGCATGGTCAAAGCATTGCAAAAAGTGAAGCAGATATTCCCGCTTCTTGGGAAGAAGCAAAAGAAGCGCGAGGTGACGCGAGTGAATTAATCGTTGAAGCTTTTGTTGATTTTGATTATGAGATTACAATGCTGACGGCTCGTAACGGTAAAGAGACTGTTTTTTGTGAGCCTATCGGGCATGAGCAGCGTGATGGAGATTATGTCTTTTCCTGGCAGCCGATGCAAATGAGCGAGATTGCCAAAGAAAAAGCACAAAAAATGGCAAAAGAGATTACAGACGGCCTTGGCGGACAGGGGCTTTTTGGTGTTGAGCTTTTTATCAAAGGGGATGAGGTTTATTTTTCTGAAGTCTCTCCGCGTCCGCATGACACGGGAATGGTAACGCTTATAACACAAAGCCAGAGTGAGTTTGCCTTACATCTGCGTGCTGTGTTGGGACTGCCGCTCGGATTTACTTTTTACGGTGAGGGTGCATCCGCCGCATTCAAAAGCGAAAAAGAGAGCTTTGCACCTGTTGTTGATGTGGATGAGAGCCTCTTTAGTGACAACTCATATGTGAGAGTATTTGGAAAGCCAGAAGCCCATAAAGGGCGCCGCTTGGCTGTGGCGCTTGTTTTTGATCAAGTAGACGCGGCACTTGAAAAAGCGCGTGAACTTATAACAAAAATTAGAGACATGTAAATGCAAAGCCGTACAATAGTTTTACTTGACACATTAACCTTTGGCGATACAGATCTGTCCTGTTTTGACAAGTTGGGAAGCGTAACAGCCTACAAAACAACATCACCGCAGGAGACACTTGAGCGTATTACAGATGCAGAAGTTATAGTAACAAACAAAGTTGTGATAACAAAAGAGCATATGCAGCATGCAAAAAACCTCAAACTGATTTGTGTTGCGGCAACAGGGATGAACAATGTTGACCTTAAGGCTGCAAAAAAGTTTGGCATTGCAGTAAAAAATGTGGCCGGATACTCTACTGACTCTGTTATCCAGCACACATTTTCCATGCTTTTTTATCTCATAGGCCATTCACGCTACTATGATGAAGTTGTCAAAAGCGGTGCCTACTCCAAGAGTGCTCTGTTTACCGATGTAAGTCATCCGTTTTTTGAGATAAAAGGAAAAAAATGGGGCATCATCGGTCTGGGTGAAATAGGCAGAGGTGTTGCTCATATTGCCAAATGTTTCGGTGCGGATGTCTGTTACTACTCGACAAGCGGGATAAATCGCAGTGAAGATTTTCAAAGAACAAATCTTGACGAGCTTTTAAAAACCTGCGATATTATCACTGTGCACGCACCGCTTAATGAAAAAACAAAAAATCTTTTAGACTATGAAAAACTCCTTACATGTAAAGAGGGCGCAGTGGTACTGAACCTCGGACGTGGCGGAATCATTAACGAGTCCGCAGTTGCCAGAGTTGTAGATGAAAAAAACATTTTCTTTGGACTCGATGTCTTTGAAAAAGAGCCCTTGCCACAGGAAAGTCCGCTTTTACATGTAAAGAATAAAGAGAGACTTTATATGACACCACACATTGCCTGGACATCGGTTGAAGCCAGAGAAAAACTCATACAGAGTGTA
This sequence comes from Sulfurimonas sp. SWIR-19, assembly GCF_020410885.1. GTDB lineage: Bacteria > Campylobacterota > Campylobacteria > Campylobacterales > Sulfurimonadaceae > Sulfurimonas > Sulfurimonas sediminis. Next base: position 43,832 of record NZ_CP084578.1, read on the forward strand.
TGTGAGAATATACAATGATTACAGATGTATTGATTATAGGGGCAGGTGGCGCAGGACTTACAGCGGCTCTTGCTGCCAAGGATGCCGGTGCAAGTGTACGTGTGCTTACAAAAGAGTACCCGACAAGAAGCCAGACATGTATGGCACAGGGCGGGATGAATGCTGCCCTTGGAAATGTGAGTCCTGACTCCGTAGAAGAGCATATTCAAAACACGCTGAAATCTGCACACGGACAAGCAAACGAAGAAGCTGTACGCTACATGTGTAGTGAAGCACCAAATGCCATACAATGGCTTGATGAAATCGGTGTCTGTTTTTCCCGTACACCCGATGGCAAAATTGCGCAAAGAAAGCTTGGAGGGGCATCCGCTCCAAGGGCCTGTTATGCGCAGGATTATACAGGATTAAAAATACTCCATACGCTTTATGAGCGTTGCTTGAAAGAAGATATTGAAATACACAATGAGCGTTATTTACTTGACTTGCTTACAAAAGAAGACGGCAGTATCTGTGGGGCATTAATTTTAAACATCAGAAGCGGAGAATTGGAACATCATTTTGCAAAAAGTGTTGTTTTGGCATCAGGAGGCTACTCCCGCATATATGACAAATACTCTACAAACTCGACAGCTTCTACGGGAGACGGTATTGCGGCAGCTGCAAGAATCGGTGCAAAACTTCTGGGTATGGAGTTTGTGCAGTTTCATCCGACAGGATTGAAAAACTCTTCTATCCTTATCAGTGAGAGTGCCAGAGGAGAAGGCGGATATCTGCTTAATTCCAAGGGAGAGCGTTTTGTCAACGAACTTGCACCAAGAGATGAAGTCAGTCGTGCCATTAATGAGCAAATTTTAGCAGGCGAAGAGATCTTTTTGGATATTCGGCATCTCGGAGAAGCCTTTATAGACGAGAATCTGCCACAGGAGAGAAAACTGGCACTTTTGTATGAAAAGGTAGACCCTGTCAAAGATTTGATTCCCATAAAAGCAGTCGCACACTATACCATGGGCGGTATAGAAGTTGATAACAAATCACAAACAAGTGTGAGCGGTTTGTTTGCCTGTGGTGAGTGTGCAAACCATAAAGTTCATGGTGCAAACCGTTTGGGTGGCAACTCTTTGCTTGAGATTATAGTCTTTGGTCGTGAAGCCGGAAAAAGTGCGGCACACTATACTTTTTGTGATGATAAAAGCAAAAATGAGCGTACATGTAAAAAAGAGGCAAATTTTCTTGACAAGCTGAAAAGTTTTAGCAATGAAATAGATTTTTATGAAAAACGTTCCTGTGTAGGAGAACTTTTTTATAAAAAAGTGGGCATTGTAAGAAAAGAGAGTGAACTCTTAGAGGCGAAAAAAGAGATACAACTTCTAAAAGAACAACTGCCGCGTATGGGTGTAAAAGATACAAGCAAAGTGTACAATACTAATCTTGTAGAGTTTATAGAATTTAGAAATATGCTTGATGTCTGTGAGGCAGTGGTGAGCGCTGCGTTAGAGAGAAAAGAGAGCTGTGGCGCTCATTTTGTGGCAGAGGGATAATAATTAAAAATTTATATAATATTTCGGAACCCAGGTTTTAACCTAGACTTGAGTCTTTAAAGACACAAAGCCCGCACTAAAGTACGGGTTCCGAAAAAGAGGAGTAGGGGATGAAAGTAAGTATAAAAAGAGCATCCGGCTTTGTAACATACGAAGTAGATTTAGACGATGCTACGCTTTTAGAAGTGTTAAACAACATAAAAACCGAGCAGGACAACTCTTTAGCCTATAGCAGCGGATGCAGAAGCAGTGTCTGTGGCAGCTGTTCGATGCGTGTGAATGAAAAAGAGGTGCTTGCCTGTGCCTATAAAGTGAAAGACGGGGATGTGATAGAACCGCTCAAAAATGTAGAAGTCATACGGGATCTGGTTGTCAATATGGACAAAGCGCTTGAGACAAACAAACGTGCAAAAACATGGCTGCAAACATATAACAAAGAGACAAAACTCACACATGAAGATGAAAAAATAAATGCTTTGCAGAGTGACTGTATTTTATGCGGTTCCTGTTATTCGGCCTGTCCGGTTTACGCTGTCAACGAAGCATTTTTAGGCCCTTTTGCGCTCACGGGTGTTTGGAAATATGTGAGTGACAAACGCGAAGCTGCACCGGAAGAAAAAATAGAGACAATTCAGAAAAACGGTGTCTGGGACTGTACTCTGTGCAATGAGTGTACTTTGGTTTGTCCGCAAAATATCTCTTCAAAAGCAGATATAGAAAAACTCCGCATGCGTTCAAGTATGGCAGGATACAGTGACCCGAATTTTGCGCAAAACTTCGGTGGAGGCCTCTCATTTTAACAAAATATGCTAAAATGTGCAGCTTAAAATAAAACAGATGGATGTGAAAATATGTTTAGTTGTAAAAGTCAGAAGCAAAGATTAGAGAATAAAAACTTTACGATTCTTATTGTTGAAGATTCTCGGGTTATTAACAACACCTTGACTTCAAGGTTACAAGAGAAGGGTTTTAATTGTCTGCAAAGTTATGATCTTGCAACGGCACGTGATATTTTACAAAACAATGAAATTACGCTTGTGATATTAGATTTGCATCTTCCTGATGGAGAAGGCGAAGATCTGATTGAAGAGATAAAAGAAGCAAATAAAGCAACAAAAATTGTAATTTTTACATCTGAGAATGATCTTTTACGAAGAGATGAACTTTTTCGGCTTGGTATTTTAGACTATTTACTCAAAGGAAAAAATGCCAATTTAACGGTAAAAGAAATTTTAAATATTATCCAAAGCATACAAATCAATCCTGATTATACACTACTGATAGTAGATGATTCGCGTGTAATAAGAAAAATGATGCAGAAAATTTTGTCTTCGTGTGGATATACTATCATTGAAGCAAAAAACGGCGCTGAAGCTATTGAAAAAGTAAAAGAAACAAATGTTGACTTGATGCTGCTTGATATGCAAATGCCTGATATGAGCGGTTTGGACGCTTTAAAGCAGATAAAGCAGGATGAAAAAAACTTCCATCTTCCTGTATTTATGATTTCTAGCACTTTGGATATAGAAGTGATGCGTGATGCTTATAAAGCAGGTGTGCTTGATTATTTTAAAAAGCCTTTTTCTCCTGAAGAGTTGAAACTCAAAGTTGAGCAGGTGATTCGACAAAAGCAGATTGAGACGGATTTGCAGTGTACCTTAAGGGTAAGTGAAGTGTGCAGTACTCTTTTGGATGAGTTTTATGCGAGCGCAATATTTTATGCAGATTTTAAACTCAAACAAACAAATGAAAAGTTTCAAAATGAATTTGGCAATGATGTAACAAATATGACACAGGCTTTTGAAAGATTTGATATACGACTGATGGAAGATATTATAATGAGTATGAAAAATCGTAAAAATTACAGTACTATCATTGGGGATAAGGAGAATCAAACATATCTTGTAAAGCTGCTTCCTGTAGAAGAGCATGAATTTTTAATTATATTTGAGAAGCTTAGAAAAGTTTAATCTTAAATTTAGTCTTCTTGGAACTGCTCATAAATAGTTTTTACTTTTTCAATATTTTCTAAAAAAAGATCAACAATTTTTGGGTCAAAATGTGCCTCTTTTTCTTCTTGCAATAAACGTAAAGCCTTTTCAAAACTCCATGCTTTTTTATAGGGACGCTTGGATGTAAGTGCATCAAAAACATCAGCGACGGCCACTATGCGACCATAAAGAGGAATCTCTTCTCCTTGCAGTCCTTTAGGGTATCCTTTACCATTGTATTTTTCATGATGGCTTGCCGCTATGACCTCTCCGGCTTGCAAAAATTCATTTTTCTTTCCGTGTAAAATGTTTGCGCCGATAAGAGAGTGCGCTTGCATTTTTTGAAATTCATCCGGTGTTAATTTTCCGGCTTTAAGTAAAATAGCATCATCAATGCCGATTTTTCCAATATCATGCAGAGGTGCTGCATAGAATATGATATTTTGCTCTTTTTCACTTAGTCCATATGCTTCGGCCAAAAGTTTTGAGTAGTGGGCAACACGAGAGATATGACTTGCAGTTTCTGGGTCTTTGTACTCTGCCGCTTTGGAAAGGACTTCGAGTGCTTCATACTCACTCTGTTGCAATGCAGCGGTTGCTTCTTTAACTTTTATTGAGAGTTTTTTATTAAAATCTTTGGTGAGGTTCAAAGAAGTCTTAATAGCAAGAATATTATGTAGACGCAGTTTAAAAACTACAGGAGAAATTGGTTTGACTAAAAAGTCCGTAACACCGATTTGCAGTGCTTTATGCATCATCTCATTATCATTATTTGCGGTAATCATGATACTTACCAAATCAGGATGCTCTTTTTTTGCTTCTTCTAAAAGTTTGATTCCGTTAATATCGGGCATATTAAAGTCAGTAATAAGCGCATCAACAGGATGTTTTTGTAAATATTCTAAAGCTTGTGTAGAATTACTGAAGCTGGAGACATTTTTATAGCCTTCGTTTTGTAAAATGTTTTCCAACAGCATCAGATTGACAATTTCATCATCAACGATAAGTATATTTAATTTATTTTGCATTTTTTAAAGCACCCTTGAGTGAAGTGATATAGTCATCTATGGTTTGAAAGATATCATTATAACGAACTTCAATATTATTTTTTATATTATTTTCTATCTCCTGCATGAAAGTACTGATTTCATCTAAAGAGAGCGTTCCTGCACTTCCCTTGATTTTATGGGCTGTGTCGAGTATGCGTTGTGTGTCATTCTCTTTTATGGCCTCTTTGAGTTCAGTGAGTGAAGCTTCTATATTTTGTGCAAATGCTGTAAGGAGTTTTATAATGACTGCCTCATCAAGTTCTAAGCGCATTTTGTTTTTTTGCAGTAACTCTGCAAAGTTAAAGGCTTTTTTTTGTGCTGTTTTCGTATCTTTTGCAGAAGTATTTTGAGATGGAGCATACTTGAGAATGATGTTGTCAAGTTCTGCCGCTTTAATCGGTTTTGCTATATAATCATCCATTCCCATTGCAAGGAATCTCTCCTTGTCACCTTTGAGTGCATTGGCAGTCAAAGCAATAATAGGAATGTGACGTGACAGTTTTTCTCGTATCATTTTTGTTGCATCCAAACCATTCATTTTTGGCATATTGACATCCATAAATATCATATTATAGTGAGAAGTAGTGGCTTTTTGCACTGCTTCTTCTCCATCGTGTGCAAACTCATACTCGATGTTTTTATGTTTTTCAAGCAGTGATTCGATAAGCATGCGGTTGATGTCATAATCTTCTGCCACAAGAATTTTCAAATTTTGTGTTAAGAGTTGTTTTGCCTCTTGGTGTTGCGATGTATGGTTTTGCATTTTAGCAAGAAGAAAATTATAGAGGTTTGAGCTGAAGGATTCATCAAATGTCAAGTCAACACAATCAAGATGCTCATTGTTACATGTATCGCTTATGCAGACAATTTGTTCCCGTGGTAGAACGCTGCGTGCCTGCATCCCTTTTTCTGTATCAAGCGTCAAGATGATACTGTTTGGCGAGAGTTTGGAGAGAAAATCCTCCTCTTTTTTGATATGTTTATAGTTTAAATAAAAAGATGCCAGGGTCTCGTCTATTTTTTGTATGATGAGATGATTTGTATCTCCAATGATTAAGAGTTCATAATCCCTTAAAAGCTTGCTGAGTGTTGTGCTGTTTTGGCATTTTTCAAATTCAAGATCAAAGAAAAATGTTGTTCCTTTGCCTTCTTGGGATCGCACTTCTAATTTGCCACCAAAAAGTTTGACCAAATCGGCACTGATAGTAAGACCAAGTCCGGTACCACCGAATTTACGGGTTGTAGAGTCATCAGCCTGTGAAAACGGTTTAAAGATTGTCTGCAGTTTTTCTTTTGGTATACCTATGCCGGTATCACTGATGCTGAAGCGGATAGTCTGAAACTGCTCATTTGCTTTGATTACTTCTGTTTCAAAGCGTACCTCACCGTTTTCAGGGGTAAATTTAATGGCATTGGAGAGAAGGTTGGTGATGACTTGTCTTAAGCGTGTCGGATCACTGAGTATGCATTCAAACATCTTTATATCAAATTGATGCTGATACACAAGAGATTTTTGTTCCGCAAGTGATTTGAGGAGTTCATAGGTGGTAGAAAACTCTACATAAGGATTTATCTCAATATATTCAAGTTCTATTTTATTGTTTGCAATTTTTGATGAATCAAGTATATCATTTATGATACTTAAAAGTGTTTGCGTAGAATTGTTGATGATATCTACATATTTTTTTTGCGTATCTGAGAGCTCGGTACTTTGAAGAAGTTCTGCAAATCCAAGAATACCGTTCATAGGCGTTCGTATTTCATGGCTCATATTTGCCAAAAACATTGCCTGTGCTATCTCTGCTTTTTGGGCTTTTTGTTTTGCCTGTTCGAGTTCGGTGATGTCATTGAATGTGTGAATCACATACGTTGTTTCATCGTCATAGATAACTTCACGGGATTTTACATTATATATGCGTTCTTGATGGTTTGCGTCCAACATCAAGGCTAAATGAAGCTTGTATGGCTCCTTGAGTATAGGGTCATACCACATTTTCGGTTTTTTTTCTTTTTTCAGATAGCCCTCTTTTTCGATAAAAAGATCACAAATGCACTCATGCCAACTTACAAAACTATCCAGATTCTCATAACCAAAAGTTCTAAAAAAGGCCTGATTCATTTTGTCAATTTTGTTGTTTTTTGTAACTATGACTATGTTTTCTTCATTATCAAGAAGCATATTACTAAATTTGAGTTGGTTTTCATAGGCTTTTTGACTTTTTACAACATCTGTTATATCTTCTCTGATTGCCATATACTCTGTTATGTTGTGTTCTTGGTCAAAAATTGGAAAAATATGCGATTTGACATAGTAAATAGAACCGTCTTTTGCTCTGTTTGCAAGGTTTCCATGCCAGACATGTCCTTTTTTTATGGTTTGCCACATCTCTTTAAAAACCTGTGCATCGGTAAGCGGATTTCGTATAATGTTATGGCTTTTCCCAAGAAGTTCACTCTTTTTGTATCCACTTATCTTTTCAAACTCTTCATTAACATAGGTTATTTTTCCCTGCAGGTCAGTTCTGGAAATAATAATGACGCTGTTAATGGCTTCCAGAAATTCATTGAGTTTGAATTTTGTTGTATCAAACTCTTTTTGCTGTTGCTGCAGGTTTTTAGAAACATAGTCTATAAGGTGTAAGGTTGCGCTTTCTGTCAGTCTGCTTGGCTGTGTAAACTCTTTATGGATTATAGGTGTTTTTTTGAAATGTTTTGTTCCTTTTTCATTGAGAAAAAGAAGGGTATTTGTCATATTGAGCATCATTTGATGTTGCGCATCAGTATAAAACTCTCCATAGGTAAAAAAACCGGCAGTAGGAGCTAACTGCGATATACGAATAAATGTTTTTTCCAATTCAAATGATAAAAACTGTTTTCTTCCGGCACAAGAGTAGATGAAAGCCGCTTGAAATTCTTTATTTGTAAAATCACTTTTTTCTGCAGGGTCGTAAAGATTCACAACTCTTGAGCTTCCTAAACCAAAGTGTATTTTATCTCCCTCTTGCAATTTTCCGGCATAGATTATACTGCCATCTTCAAGTACATTTATCATTGATCTGGCAATAAGAACACCATTTTCCTGCTTTAATAGAGGAAACTCTGAGGCTGATGCCGGCATATTTTGAATGACTTCTTGGCCTAAAACTTCACCATAGAGCATCTTTATGGGCTTGTTGTTTATTTCATAAACTCTGTTTCCTTCTGCTTTTGTAATGATAAACGGTGGACCAACGGCTCTCCAACCTAAATTATAATCATTGGTGACTTCAAGGGCATCTCCATACAGGGCAACAGCAACGGCTCCTGTATTGTAAATTTTATTTTGATAAATGACAAAGGTATGTGAAAAAGTAAGCAGATCTCCTGCCATTCCTCCGGCAATGATAATATTTTTATTGTTATGTGCATTAAATCCACAGAGGTATTCTTCTCCTAGATGTGACAAGCCCTCAACAAAGGAAATAACACACTTTGTGTCATCTTTGAGAAGCTTTTTTGCAACCTTTTCACCAAGTCTGTAAGAATCTTTTTCGTCTATATAAACTGTATCAAGTGTTGTTTTTTCAAAAATAGAGATACTCAAAATTACATGTTTTTCCAACATCTGGCATTCAAGTATTTCACCTGCTGTGGAAGCACCTATCAGTTTGGCATTTGGAAGAATTGCACAGACATCATTTGCAATCGTTTCAACCTCTTTTGTATCTTCTATCGAGGTAAACATTTGGACTAAAATTGTATCACTGAAAAGATGCACATCGTTGACATGTAAATAATCAAGGAACTCTTGCTTGGAGGTATATTTATAGTTAAGCTGTTTCATAAAGTTTTTTCATAATTTTTTATTTATTCTAGCAAACAAATACTTTATCTGACATTTACTCTTTTGATGGGTGGTTTGTAGTGGGGGTCTTTGCCTGCTACTGTCCATAACCCTTTTGCTAGAGCACTCACTGTTTTTTTGAAATCATTCTCTACAAGTTCAACGCCTGAAAAATTCTCAAAAAGCAGCTTTTCTTCTTCTTTACATGTAAGCAGAGTTTCCTGTTTTGGCAGAGTGAGTGTTGTTTTGTTTTTCAGGTTGTACAGATGCCAGAGACTGAGAAAATCTTCGGAGTATTTGTTCAAAATATGGTGGGCATAGAGCTGAAAGTTTTTGTATTTGCTTTTTTCAAACAGTGTTACGATGAGTGTCAGCGTCTCTTTTAAGTGCACAAAAGGGACCATGGAAAAGAGCTGTCTTGCCACACTCTTTCCGCTGTCATGCTCTGCACCTATAAAAACTCTTGCTCCGCCGTCGGTATCTCCGAAGTTGTTTGTTTTTAAGCCTATGAGCCCGATGTCTGTGTGGCGGTGGCGTCCGCAGCCTTTTGCACAGCCCGAAAAACCTACTTTTATGTTATGTTTGTAGATTTTTTCCAGCGGCAGGTATTTGGCGCTTTCATCCTTAATGCTCCAGACGGCATAGGGACAGAGATTGCCGGCACAGGCAACTATCGTGGAACTGAGTGCGGGTGAATCAAAAGGTGCTACTTTTTCATCTATGCCAATGATGTAGATATTTTGGTCTATGCCCAAACGGATTTGTGCATTGTGTTTGTTAGCATAATCACTTAGCTGACGAATCTCTTTGGGTGAAAGACGAGCAAAATCTGTTTGATAACAAAAGGCGTATTTGTTGTTATTTAAAACTTCAAACTCACTAAACTCAGCATGTAAGAGCTGCAGTTCGCCGGCACAGTTAAAATTTTTTCCATATACATCCTCCATAAGTTCTTTGAGTCTGTCCAGTCCAAGCTCTTCTATCATATAAAAAAGTCTGGTTTTAGAGCGTGAAAAACGTGAGCCGTGCGTATAAAAAGTTTCCACAAAAGCCGTAAAAAAACCAAAAACCTCTTCATAGCGTAAAAATATATCTGCATCTTGGGCAATTTCGGTATTTTTGCCGCCCATATAAACATTAAAACCGTAAGTTTCCTCTTTTTTGGCAAGCGCAAAGTAGAGGTCATTTGCAAAAAAGGAGTTGACATTTGCCTCGTTACCAGAGATACCGATACTCACACGGCGGGGCAGCATACCGACATATTTCGGGTTTTTGATGATGTAGTCCTGCATCTGTTTTATCAGCGGATAGACTTCTATTTTTGCGTGTTTGTTGACACCGTCATAGACATCCGTCACGATATTTCTGATGTTGTCGCCAAAACTCTGCCAGGTAATAAGTCCGTTTTCATTTAAGAGTCTGAAAAGTTCATGGACATCGTCAGCTTCGACATCATGGAGTTGAAAGCCTGCTCGTGCCGTGATGACGAGGGTCAAATCATATTTGTTGACTATATCTGCTAAAAAGTTAAACTGTTTTGTACTGATTCTACCTCCGGCTACGCGAATACGAATGGTGAATTCATCTTCCAAAAAATCGGTATTGAAAATCCCAAAATCCTGCAGATAGTACCGGTCACCTTCACCCAGACTCTCAAAATCAATGGTGTCAAACTCTTTGACAAAATAGTCATAGGGTTTGAGTCTGGCTTTGTAGCGTTCACGTTTGTTGAGTTGTTTTTCCAAATTTTCTTCCTGCATAAGTACCTACATGTAAAATATGAAAGGATAATAGCAATTTTTTCTTGACAGGGAGATGATATAGGTCAATTTTGTGTTTTCAAGTCACAAAGCCCGCACTGAAGTACGGGTTCCGAAGAGGAGGTTTATATTTCTTCGGAATCGGTACTTTCTGTGCTGAAGCATGACTTAGAAAAAAACTAAATTCTTTTCTGAAATATCGACTGTTATTGATAACAAACAAACTATGTTATAATTAAAACAAAAAAAGGATAATACCTATGGCAAAAGAACATTCATTTGATATAACGGCAAAAATAGATATGCAGAATTTGAAAAATGCTGTTAACCTGGTAGACAGAGAAGTCTCCAATCGTTATGATTTCAAGGGAACACCGTATGAAGTGAATCTGAAAGAAAAAGACAAAGTGCTGGTACTTGTTGCTTCGAGTGATAACAAACTCGATGCACTCAAAGACATTGTCATAGCAAAACTGCTCAAACAGGGGCTTTCCTCAAAAGTGCTGGATGAACTTCGCGTCGAAGATGCCAGCGGAGGCACACGCAAGGCGACTTTTAAAATTGTAGATTATATAGAATCAAAAGAGGCAAAAAAAATCACTGCAGAGATAAAAAAGATGAAACTCAAAGTCAATGCTCAGATAGAAGGGGATTCTATCCGTGTAAAAGGTGCGAAACTTGATGATCTGCAAAAGGTGATGAAGATGGTGCGTGAAGGTGAGTACGAAGCACCTTTGGTTTTTGAAAACATGCGTTAGCAGGGGAAAAAAGATGAAAAAGATGAGCATAAATGATGCGGCTGAGTATTTTGGTGTTTCAAAAGAGGCTATACACAACCGGGTTAGACGGGGTTCTTTGCAGAGTGTTGTAGAAAACGGTGTCAAAATGGTGCTGCTGGATGAGACACAGGCAAAAACAGGGCGAAAAACTGTGCAGCCAAGACGCCCCACACTCAACAACGACCGATATTACAAACTTCTTGAAGAACAAAATCAAAAACTCCAATCTCGTGTGGATACTCTGGAGAATGAAACACGGAGCCTCAGAGACCAAAAAGAGCAGATGCTTATAGCCGAGCGTGAAAAGATAGAAAGGATCTATAAGGAAAAAGATGAACAGCTTAAAAATATTCTCAGCACTATTTCATCACAGTTTATGCTCAATGCTCCGCAAGAAGCAGTAGATGAGGAGGAGATGCTTGAGGCAGAGATAGAATCCGAGATCGTAGAAGAGAGCAAGGTTGTCTCTTTAAACAGGCATCTTAAAAAACGTGGTTTTTCAGCAAAAAAAATCAAAAAAATCAAAGCAAGATTTAAAAAGAGTGCAAAAAAAGATGAAAGAATTATTATTGTAGGGAAAAAATATTACATAGATACAAAAAAATATGACTATAGTGATATAATTGGCTAATCTTTTTTAAGGGTGGTATATGCATATAATTATTGCGGGTGCCGGAAAGGTTGGTTTTAACCTTGCCAAAACACTGAGTGTGGGACACAACGTTACGGTCATTGATAAAAACTCACAGGCTTTGGACAGGATACAGGAGAGTCTGGACATTTTACCGCTTCAGGGGGATGTCGAGGATATACATACATATAAGCGTTTTATCGGTCAGGAAATCGACCTGTTTATAGCAGTGACAAATATTGACAATGTGAATCTTATCGCTGCCATGACAGTAGATGCCGCTTTACATGTAAAGAGAAAATTTGTACGGGTGCAAAAATATTTTTTTCAAGAGCAGATTATTCAAAAAAGACTTGCTGTTGAAAAAGTTATTTTCCCTTTAAAACTTACCTCGGGGGCAGTTTCTTCACTTCTTTTGTACCCAAAAGCAAATAATGTAAAATTTTTTAAATACACACCCTACAAACTTATTTCTGTTATGGTTTCAAGCAAAACACTTCCGCAAAGCATCAGTTCTGAGCATTTTAAAATAGTCGGCATTGAACGCAAGAAGGATTTTTGTATTCCTGATGCAGATGTGGAGATTCTTCCCAATGATCTTGTCTATTTTTTTGGTGATGAAAATGAAATAAAGCAGGTGTGTCAGAAACTGGATGTGGACAACACTCTGGACATTCAAAGATGTGTTGTTTTTGGCGGTGGTGAACTCGGGATTGCCATTTCACAGGAACTTCTAAAAGCAGACAAAGAGGTCAAACTGGTAGAAAAAGATTTAAAACTTTGTGAAATAGCGGATGAAGAGCTCAAAGGCAGGGCTTCTATCATTAATTATAAATACGGTTCGCATGATATTTTTGAAGATGAAGGACTGGAGAGTGCCGATATTTTTATAGCTGCGACCAATAATGATGAGTATAACATCATAAAATGTCTCGAAGCAAAAGAGAGCGGCATCAAAAAAGTGGTTGCGATTAACAATGAAATGGAATATTACAACCTGATGCACTCTTTGGGGATAGTCGTCGTACGAGGTCCAAAAATGAGTGCCTATAATGCAATCATGGAAGAGATCAGTTCTACGGGTGTTGTTATTCAAAAAAGTTACTGCGGGGCAAAGGCAGTGGTTTTTATGCGTAAAGTTTTTTCCGGCTCCAAGCTTATTGACAAAGTGATAAAACCTTTACATGTAAAAGAATCCAGCGTCTTTTATATAAGAGAAAATGTGATGCAGAGCCTCAGTGAAAAAGTGAAACTGCAGGAAAATGATTTGATTGTAGCCTTTTGTGCAGTAAAAACAAGCGCAAAAGTGAAAGAATGGATTTATGAACTATAAAAATGTGCTGAAGATTCTCTCTCTGATAGGCATTACTGTTTCTGCACTTTTTTTGTTTGATGTCTTGATAGGCATTATATACCAAGAAGCGTATGGAAAATTTTTGCTTTATGACGGAGTGTTTTTTTTGATCAATCTTGGCGTGTGGCTGTGGCTGAGAAAGCATGAACTGGATTTGAAAATAAAAGAGAGTATCCTGGTGGTTAACCTGCTTTGGGTGTTGCTGGGCGTTGCCGGAGCCATACCGCTGTTTCTTTATACAAATGTGTCGCTTGCCTCTTCGTTTTTTGAAGCTATCAGCGGATTTACAACAACGGGAGCAACAGTTTACAGCGATATAGAAGCTCTGCCCCATTTGATACTTTTTCACAGAAGTCTGATGCACTGGCTTGGAGGGCTTGGAGTCATTGTCTTGGGTGTCGGGCTTTTGTCGGTTATCAATCCTACGGGAAGCCTCTCTCTTTTTAAAGCCGAATCAACAGGAATTTCTCTTGAAAAACTGACACCAAAAATAAAAGATACAGCGTTGCGTCTGTGGATAGTATATGCGCTGTTGACACTGGTTGACATGCTGCTTTTGAAGTTTTTCGGTATGAGTTGGTTTGATGCACTCAACCACGCTTTTTCGACAGTTTCCACAGGAGGATTCTCTACAAAAAATGATTCTCTGGGCTCTTTTGGCAATGACGGCATTATTTGGACAACGACAATTTTTATGATGCTTGCAGGGATAAACTTTTTAGCTCATTTAAAGCTTTATTTCAGGGATGTCAGCGGGTACAAAACAGAAGAGGTCAGATGGTATTTTATAATTTTTTTACTGCTGAGTCTTGCTTTGAGTCTTGTACATGTAGATATCAGCGGAGACTCTTTTTATGATGCCCTCAAACACTCATCTTTTACGATTGCTTCTGTTATGACAACAACAGGGTTTGCAACGATAGATTACGGCTCCTGGTCGCATTTGGCTATAGCGATTATATTTTTGGGGCTTTTGATGGGAGGCAATGCCGGCTCAACGGCAGGAGGCATTAAAATCATCCGTCATGTAATTATTTTTAAGACACTCTCTGCGGAGCTTAAAAGAATACTGCATCCAAATATGATTATTTCTGTTTTTATCGACGGGCTCAAGCAAAAAGAGCGGATTTTGTCGTCAACATTTGGTTTTTTTACGCTTTTTATGATTACGGTAGCCATTGTAACCGTCTATATCTATGCCCGGGGGTACGATGCCATGACTGCAGTTTCTGGTGCATTTGCCATAGTGGGCAATATCGGTCCCGGATTCTCTATGGTAGGTCCTGCAGATAACTTTTCTTTTTTCTCTGATTTTGACAAAATTTTTCTTTCAGTCGCTATGATTATAGGCAGACTGGAGTGTTATACTGTTTTTGTCCTGCTAAGCAGTTCTTTTTGGAAAAAATTCTAATACAATCTTAATAAAAAGTGTTATAATCTCTTTAATGGGCATCCCTAAAACTTTAAAGCAGAAAATCAAAATGTTACAAAAACATATAACAGAACAGACAGCTATTTTTTTCAGTGTTACAAAATGGGTTTTTCTGTCATCAATAATCGGTATAATGATTGGGGCGACAGTTACAGGCTTTTTAAAAATCTTAGCCTACAGTGAAACAGGCCGTTCTTTTTTACCGTTTGAATACTACTATACACTTCCTTTTGCGCTTGTGTTAACTGTATGGCTGGTGAAAACCTTTGCCCCGAGTGCAGAAGGGCACGGGACGGAAAAAGTCATCTCCGCAATTCATAAAGATAACGGAAAAATAGATGTTTCTGTCATTCCCGTAAAAACACTTGCGACCGTTTTAAGTATTTTTGCAGGTGCTTCTGTCGGAAAAGAGGGTCCCGGTGCACAGATTGGTGCGGGGGTTGCCTCTTTTGTTTCTACACTTCTGAAGTTTCACAAACAAGACAGAAAAAAGCTTGTTGTATGCGGGATCAGTGCCGGTTTTGCCACAGTTTTCGGTACCCCGATAGCCGGAGCAATCTTCGGTGTTGAGGTGTTAATTATCGGTGTCATTATGTATGATGTGCTTTTGCCTTCATTTATTGCAGGTTTTGCCGCTTTTACAACAGCCCAGTTCCTGGGTATAGAGTATACCTATTATGACCTCCATTTTTTTCAGGATATCTCTTTGGATATCTGGCTGATAGCCAAAGTGGTCATTGCCGGACTCTTTTTCGGTTTTGTTTCTGATGTGGTGATAACAACAATCTCCTACAGCCATACATATGTCAAAAGCATCAAAATAAATACCTACATCAAAGCCTTTGCTGGTGGCAGTTTGATAGTCGCGCTGACCTTGATTTTCGGTGAGCAGTATATAGGTTTGGGAATGAGTACAATTGCAGATGCCCTCAATCCCCATACCGCTGCATCTCAGGATATTCACTGGTATACATTTCTTTTAAAAACAGTATTTACTTCTCTTTCTCTTGCCGCAGGAGGAAGCGGAGGTGTCATTACGCCT
The DNA here is from genome assembly GCF_020410885.1 of Sulfurimonas sp. SWIR-19. GTDB lineage: Bacteria > Campylobacterota > Campylobacteria > Campylobacterales > Sulfurimonadaceae > Sulfurimonas > Sulfurimonas sediminis. The sequence continues at coordinate 59,231 of NZ_CP084578.1, forward strand.
ATTTTTTACATAGGGGCAACAAGCGGACATTTTCTCGGCTCGATTATCTCTCCCGAACATATTACGCTTTTTGCAGCTCTTGGCTTTGTAAGTGTTGTTTCGGCTACCACAAATACACCTATTGCCTCAACGATTATGGCCGTAGAACTCTTCGGGATAGATATTGCACACTATGCAGCCCTTGCTGCAGTGATCAGCTTCTTGATTTCAGGGCACAGAAGTATCTTCTCTTCACAGATTTTAGCCATGCGAAAATCTGAAATGCTGAGTGTAAAAATAGGTGAAGAGGTAGAAAACATAAGTATTTCACTGGAAAAACACGAGATGGATAAAATAGAAAAATTTCGAAGAAGACTGAATAAAAAAAACAGAAAGAAATAAAGGACAGTTCCAATGCCATTAAGTGAAGCATTTTTTTGGAACGCGGACTTCAGTCCGGGCTGAGAGTGGCAGTCATGCTTTAGCATAGGAAGTACCGGCTCCGAGAAAGTTTAATTTATTCGTTATAAATCAGTGAGCTTCAGACGTAAGCCTTTAATGTGAGAAACAGGGTAGGCAAAGGTAAGGCCTCTTCCATCTCCTGTGATATCGAGTTTTGTGATGATTTCTCTTATGATTTTGTCCACATTCTTTGTCTGGGTGATAAACATCAGGTTTGCATCAGTCGCGCCTGCGTGGAGTCTGTCATAAAAATTTTCCATATGTTCAAGACCCATACCGTGTGCACTCATGATGGTTACCCCTCTCGCACCCGCATCTCTTGCTGCAATAATAGCCTCTTCCTGTTTGTTTTTTGGAACGATTACATGTACCGCAGAAAAGCTCATAAGTGATGAGTGCAAAGTCTCTGCACCGTCTACCCTTATGGTTGAAAGCTCCATGTTGTGAACATCTTCAAGTGCATGGCGAATCTCTTCTATTTGTATCTCCTCTTTCTCTTTCTCCCCTTTGACACCGATTTTTTCGGTAATTATGCCGTAGAGCATAACGGTAAGCATGGGAAACAAAGAGGCAAAGGCAATAAGCCCGAAACCGTCTATAAGCGGGTCACGTCCCTCTATATTTGTAGCAAGTCCAAGTCCAAGAGCGGCAACCAGCGGAACGGTAACTGTTGATGTTGTGACTCCGCCGCTGTCATAGGCTATGGGAATAATGTATTTGGGCGCCAAAAAGGTGAGGATGATGACAAAAATATATCCGCTTATGATGTAGTAGACTATTTCACCGCCGGTAACGATTCTGTAGGCTCCAAGCGCAATGCCTATAGCAACACCCAAGGCTACAAAAAGACGAAGAATAAAGTCATTGATTTTTCCGTCACTGACCTCTTTTGCTTTTCGTGCAATTGCTGTGAGTGCCGGTTCTGCCATTGTGGTTGAAAAACCGATGAAAAAACCGAAAGAGTAGATGATAAGGTTGTTGTCATAGCGGGTAAGCTCAAACGCCATTGTCTCGCCGACAGAAAAAAGACCCATCTCCAAACCGACTATAAAGGCATCAAGTCCTAAAATAACCAGCCCGAAACCTATCATTACATGTTTGAGATTGTCTATGGGCTTTTTAAGAATAATGTACTGAAAAAAGAGAATAATTGCCAAAATGGGCAGTACGTCTGTGATGACACCAAGCAGCCCTTTTAAAACAGTCATGGCACTAAAATCCAGGTTGACCGTCTCAATCTCTTTGATAACAGCAGGTACCACAGTTGCCGAAGCATCTATAAACTGGTACACAACGATACCATAAAACTGTACAAATATCATAGGCGTGAGCGAAGCAAAGGCAATGAGCCCAAAGCCGTCAAGTACAGGATTGCGCCCTTTGATGGTGGAAGCCAGTCCTATACCAAGGGCGGCAACAAGTGGAACGGTAACAGTAGAGGTCGTTACCCCGCCCAAATCATAGGCAAGACCTACTATCTCTTTTGGGGCAAAAGCAGTTGCACTGACAACCAAAATATACCCTGCAATGATATAGTAGTGGATAGGATGCCCTTTAATGATGCGCCATACCCCTAAAACAATGGCAAAACCGACAGAAAAGGCAACAACAGTTCTGAGCACTGTAGCGTCAATCCGTCCCGCACTGATACTGGCGGCCTTGTCTGCGATAACAATAAGTGCAGGTTCTGCAATAGTCGTTCCGAAGCCGATCATGAATCCAAAAATCAAAATCCAAAAGGTTGAACCTTTATGGGCAAATTCACTCGCAAGCCCCTCTCCTACAGGGAAAATTCCGACTTCAAGACCAAGTAAAAATACGGCAAGACCCACACCGACGATGCCTAAACCTATGGCAGTGCTCAGCCAGTTTGGCGGTACACTTTGAATAATCGCAAGTTGAAAAAACATAATCACAAGTATGATTGGCAAAAGGTCACGGAAGGACTCTTTTAGAAGTTGTAAAAAAGTTGAAATGCTCAGCACGTGATATTTCTCCCACATTATTTTTTGTAATAATATCGAAAAATATTATAAAACTGCTATAATTTTAAAATGAAAACATTATTTATAGGTGGCATTAAGAGTGGCAAATCCCGTAGTGCCGAAAATTACATTAAACAACTCTCCAAAACAAAACCCGTCTATCTGGCAACGACTGAATTTATAGATGATGAAATGCAAGAACGTATAGCACAGCACCAACAGCAACGCAAGAGTGATTTCATCACAGTCGAGGAGGCGATAAATCTCAGAGAAAAAATAGCTCTGCAGGAGGGTGCGGTACTTGTTGAATGCCTGAGTATGTGGATAAACAATATGCTCTATCATGAAAAAAACTATACTGAAATGGAAGCAGAAATAGCAACTATTATGGAATTAAAACAAGACATTGTGTTTGTTATCAATGATGTGGGTTGTGGCATTATTCCTGAAAATAAACTTGCCCGTCAGTTTGTAGATATCAGCGGAAAACTCGCTCAATTGGTGGCGCAAAAATGTGATGAAGTCTATCATGTTGTTGCCGGCATCAGTACACAGATAAAATGAGCAGACTCTTCAAAGGCTTTGCCCTGGCTATTTCAATGCTCAGCATTGTTCCTTTTTTCAAAGTGCATGATTTTTACAAAGGTATAAACGGCTATGCGGTGATGTTTTATCCGCTTGTCGGTTTTTTACTCGGTTTGCTTTTGTATGGTACTTTTTTGTTGTTTACTCCTTTTTTCCCGCCTTTACATGTAAGCATCATTCTCTTTTCCTTATGGGCTCTGGTGACGGGTGCCTTGCATCTTGATGGTTTCGCAGACACTGTAGACGGCTTGTTTGTTCCCAAAGAAAAGGCTTTACATGTAATGAAAGACCCTTATAACGGCGGGATGGGTATGCTTTTTACAGTAGTGTTTTTACTGCTGAAGGCATCTTCTGTGGCGGCTTTGGATGCAATGTATCTTTTGCCTGTCTTGCTTATGCTTTCACGCTTTACAGCAGTTGCCGCAATCTGTCTCTATCCCTATCTTTCTGCAAACGGAATGGGCGCTTTGGCAAAAAAAGAGTTTTCGCAAAAACAGTTTTTTGTAAGTGCGGCATATGTTACAGGAATGAGCATACTCTTTCACAGTTTTGTTTTGCTGTTTGTTGCTTTGTTTGTGTTGTTTGTCTGCAAACATTTTTTTATGAAACGATACGGCGGTTTTACCGGCGATATTTACGGTTTTTGCATAGAAGTGACAGAGCTTGTGCTTTTAAATGTCATTATAGTCGGTTTGGTATGAAAATAACACTTGTGCGTCATGGTGAAGTAGAAGAGGCATATATCGGTAAATATAATGGACATAACGATATAGGACTTTCAAAAAAAGGGCATGAGGATGCCAAAAACCTGGCAAAAGCCTTTACATGTAAAGCCTTTGATTTGGTCTACTGCTCAGACCTCAGACGGGCAAAAGAGACACTTCACCCTTTTGTGCAGGCAAAAAATGCTGTATATACGGAGAAGTTACGGGAAAAGTCATGGGGCAAACATGAAGGCATGAGTTTTGATGAAATTACCGCGCAGGGCATAGTATATGAAAACTTTCAACAATGGATAGAAGCACTTGACGGAGAGCCTTATGAAGAGTACATGCAAAGAGTCAAAGCATTCTTTTTCAAAGAGTTACCTATGCAAAAGGGCGAGAATATTTTAGTGGTCACGCATGCGGGAGTCATTAGAACTTTCATGGCAATAGTACAAAATCTGTCCCTCGAAGATGCCTTTGCAATTGCGCTTCCTTATGCATCATATACTGTTTATGATACAAAATTACAAACTTTTAGCACTATTAAAACTTAGCTTCGCTATAATACCGCTCTTACAACAAAGGACAGCTGGCCGAGTGGTCGAAGGCGCTCGCCTGGAACGCGGGTGTAGAGCAATCTACCTAGGGTTCGAATCCCTAGCTGTCCACCATCTTTTATCTGAGTATTAGCAGGATTCTATATAGTATCCAATACCTTGATTGTTTTTAATAAGATCAGTTTTGAGTTTGTTTCTCAGTCTCCATACCAATGTTCGTAAATTATTTTCAGTGATCAGTTCTTCTTTATTCCATATATAGTTTGTAGCCTGTTCAAAGGTGACTACCTGTCCCATATTTATGAGCAGAAGTTTCAAAAAGAGACTCTCTTTTTTGGTCAGTTTGAGTTTTTGGTTTTGGTAAAAAGTTTCTTTTGTTTTGAGGTTGAAATGGTGGCCAGTTCCAAACTCAATAATATTTTTATCTGCTTTTTTTGTTTTTTTATCTATTTTTTTTATTTCATAACCACGGGAGGCTATATAGTTTTCTATATCTACTATATCTGTATCATTTGCTTCAAATACCAGTACAACATTTTTACTCATAAGCTCCCCCTCGTTAATATTAAAAATAGCAATAGTATAACAATGAAGTGTAAAAGCTGTGTAAAATATTTCTTTTAATCAACTAATAATTATGATAAAATTTCATTATGATAACTCATTTTTTCAAAAAATATCTCAGCATTATCTTTATCATAGCAACCTTTATAGGTGTTTTTCATCATCATAATGATTTAAAGCAGCATAATGACTGTAAAATCTGTACAGTGCAGTCAAACCTGTCACATGCCGATACCCCTGTTGCCGTGGATTATCTGACAGAGTTAGAGATATTACACGAATCTATCATCACTCCATTAATCTCGTTACATGTAAAGCAGGTTTACACTACTCTTCACGCACGAGCCCCTCCAAAAATCTCCTAATTCAATACCATTAATCTAAACAGCTTTTTCGGAACCAGTATTTCAATGTACGCTGAGAGTGGCAGGAATGTTGCAACAGTCGGCACTGAAGTACCGATTCCGACATATTTTTAGGAACCCGTACTTTAGTGCGGGCGAGAGTGGCAGGAATGTCTCAACGCTTGGCACTGCAGAAAAAAATTAGTTTTTCTAAGTCATGCTTTAGCATAGAAAGTACCGATTCCGAGTAGTTTGGGTTTTCTGCTTTAAAGCTTGGATTTAAAAAAAACCATAAAAATTACTACTAAAATATTGGAGAGACAATAATGAAAAAAACTATATATTTGTCTGCTCTTTTATGTTCATCTTTATTTGCAGATGCAGATTTGGATGCCCTGAAAAAGCAGATAGAAGAACAAAAAATCAGTATGCAAAAGCTGGAAGAGAAGCTCGATGTATTGAGTAAAAAGCAGGCAAATACACCTGCTGTAAATACTTCTGCTTCTTTTTCTCAAAATGCCTATTTGCCGGATATTGCTTTGATTTTAAATATGTCGGCAGTGAGTCGAGATGTAAAAAACAGTGATTATGAAAATTTTCAGATACCGGGTCTTATAAATGATGATGGTATATCACCGGCGCCTTTGCCTTTTAACAAAAACAGAGGTTTTAATCTTAATTATGCGGAAATAGCCATGCACTCTGTGGTTGATCCCTATTTTCAGGCCTATGCATATTTTCATCTGCAGCCAAACGAGTTTGAAATAGGCGAGGCATACATTCTGACAACATCTCTGTCTTATGGACTGAGAGTCAAAGCCGGAAAATTCAAAAGTGATTTTGGGCGCATAAATGCAAAGCACCAACACTCCTGGCATTTTGATGCACAGCCTGTTATATATGAAACACTTTTTGGTCCTGATGGCATCAGTGACCCTGGTGTGCAACTCCAATGGGTTGTCCCGACAGATACATACATTATGGCAGGTGTAGAAGCGATGCAGGGAACAAATGACAAAAGTTTTGGCGATGCCGAAGCAAATAATCTTTATGTCGGTTATATAAAATCAAGTGTTGATGTGGGCGATGATTTGTCAATTCTTGGCGGTGTCAGTATTGCCCACGGGAAAAATACAACAGCAAACGCCACCGATGTTTATGGCGTTGATTTGACACTGCGTGAGCAGTTGGGAAGCTACAGCGCAGTTGTCTGGCAAAGCGAATATCTTTACAGAAACAAAGATGTCGGTACACGAACAGACAAACAGGCAGGACTTTACAGTGAATTGATTTATCAATATAACAACAACTACTCAGCAGGTTTGCGTTATGAGGCAATCACAAAAAACGAGACAGATCTTTCTTCTTATGCGGGTATTGACACGAGTAATTTGGACAGGTACACAGCTGAACTTGAGTATAAACCATTCCCGATGTCACGCCTGCGTCTCTCTTACACCTATGACAGAACAAAAATCATAGCCGGTGAGAGAAAAAATATCAATGAAGTAATGCTTTCACTCAACATTGCAGCAGGTGCGCATGGCGCGCACTCGTATTAGGAGAAAAATATGAAAATTATACTACTAGCAGTTTTACTCACAAACTTTTTGTTTGCTACAGTCAAAATAGACACAACCTATACAACAGCCGGTGCAATTGCGCAAAAAATAGGAGGAGACTTGGTACAGGTAACGGTTCTTGGAAGTTCGAAATATGACCCGCATTTCATTGTGCCCAAACCTTCGCTCATTGCAAAACTCCGTCGGGCAGATCTGCTCATCATAAACGGAGCAGGTTTGGAGCTTGGCTGGTTGCCTCCGCTTTTGCGTGCGGCAAACAATGCCAAGATTCAAAACGGAGCCAAAGGCTTTTTGGATCTGTCTCACTATGTGCATTTGATAAATGTACCGACAACTGTTTCACGTGCTTTTGGTGATGTACATGCACAGGGCAATCCGCATTTTTCTACCGACCCGCATGTTGTTTTAGTCATGGCAAAAGCAATTGCACAAAAATTGGCACAAATAGATCCTGAACATGCACAGATATATCAGGAGAATTTACAAAAATTTACAAATGAGTGGCAAAATTATTTGAAAAAATATGATGCGAATATGCTTACATGTAAAGCGAAAAAAGTAGTGCAGTACCATGAGCTTTTTAACTACTTTTTACGACGATACAACATTAAAAGCTACGGCAACGTTGAGCCGCTTCCTGGAATTGCACCGAGTTCAAAACATACGGTCGCACTGATAAACATCATCAAAGACAACGGTGTGAAAAAGATTTTGCAAGATGTCTATCATGAGAAAAAAACTGCAAAATTCATCGCAGCAAAAACAGGAGCAAAAGTCGTGATTATTTCCCATGACTTAGGAGCGGATGGCAGTACAACACTCCAAGAGTTTTATAACAGAATCGCTAACAGAATATGTCAGTAATCGAATTGCTTTGGCCGGCTTTTGTGCTGGCTGTTGCTTTGGTATTTATTCACTCCATCTTCGGATTGGAGATTATCAAACGCGGGGTTATTTTTACCGACCTGGCGATAGGGCAGGTTGCGGCTGTCGGCATGGCTTTGAGTGTGGCTTTTATGCACTCGCAGTATCAAAATGCCATGACGTTGCTTTTTGCACTTTTAGCGGCTTTAATCATTACCTGGGCGACAAAAAAAGTGCAAAAAATCGAGGCGTTTATAGGGCTTTTGTATGCGCTTGGCATCTCTTCGATTATGCTTATACTGGCACAAAGTCCGGAGGGAACGGAACTCTTTTCCAAACTGAGTGCGGCAGATATTCTTTTTACTTCAAGCGAAGATTTGTATAAAAGCCTTATGCTTTACGGTGCTGTTTCGTTTGTTATGTTTGTTGTCTTTCCGAGAATGCAAGGTGTGAAAAAAGAGTTTCTGTTTTTTACGATGCTCGCGCTCACTGTGACCTCTTCCGTGCAGTCTGCCGGTGTTTTGGTTGTTTTTGCGCTGCTGATTGCACCTTCTTATGCAGGGCTTATGCAGAGGAAAACAAAACCTTTTGTTTTTGCCTGTTTGTTTGGCTCTTTGAGCATTGTCCTCGCTTTGCTTGGTTCGTATTATTTGGATTTGCCTACGGGGTATGCCATAATTTTTGTCACAGTTTTGTTTTCACTTGTTTTTGTTATTATTTCCAGTATAATGAGGGATAAAAATGAAAAGAGAGTAGATGAAGAGTAAAATATTAGTCGGTTTGCAGTTTTTTATCATATTTTTAATGATTTTGCCACTGGGTACGCCGACAAAACATCTGTCTGTCGGTTTAATGATTTTGATGCTGGGGATTATTACGGGTCTGTTGGCTGTAAAAGAGCATAAGCGAGGAAATTTCAATATTCGTCCCGACATCAAAGAGAACTGCGAATTGGTGACAAAGGGTATTTATGCGTATATAAGACATCCGATGTACCTCTCTGTGTTGCTGAGTATGCTAGGCGTAACTGTAATCTATTTTACATATTATGAATTTGTACTCTATAGTTTACTTTTTGTGACTCTGTTGGTAAAACTGTTGTATGAAGAGAGTTTATGGCAGTGCCATAATCCTGCCTATGCCGCATACATGCAAAAAACAAAAAGACTGATACCTTTTGTTTTTTAGAAAAAGGTTCCCGTGATGGATATAATACTCCTTATAAAATCTCTGGCTGCATTGAGCGGAGCACTCGGTATTTTGGTTCTTTTGTATTTTTATTTTTCAGATGCCAAAAAACCGCGCAAGAGAAACACTGCCAAAAAACCATTACATATACGGGAAGTCAAGCCTGATTTTGAGATGCTTTTGAAGGTGATAAAAGATAAAAAAGCAACAACGGAGGAACTCAATGAAGCTGTTAATCTGCTGTTGAAATATTATGAGAAAATTCCTCAGAAACTGGGTATGCGGGCCCATCCTGAATTTGAAAAATATTCAGAGTTGATTTTAAGAATCTGTCATCATCCGAATGTCACCAAAGATATCATCCTCAAGCTTGACAAAGAGCTGCACAGGCATAACCCTGCGTATGCCCTTGAACTGGATGACTCTTTGACAAAAGGTTTGGATACAAGAGGTTTTTAGACTTTATCTGCCTGTTGACTCTTTTACCGCAGAGAGAAGCTCTTCAAAGCCGACTTCACTTGCATGTTCGACCTCTTTGAGTGTCTGGAGTGCTGTATCAAAATTCCCCTGCATATTTTCCTGTATCGCTTGTTTAAGTCCCTGATGCACTGCTTTGTGATGTTGTGTGATGCTTGAAAGGTGACTGTTTCCTTTGAGCAGGCTATGACTTACTTCTGAAAACCACCTGCCAAACCGGCAGCTGTTTTCATCCGGAATATCTGTTGTTGTTTTATCAAGGATTGCTTTGTACCCCTTGATTTTGAGTGCAATATGGTCAATTTTTCCGTTACTGACATTGAATTCATTTGTCAGGCGTTCTGTTCTGCTTTTAATCTCATTGGAGTTTTCGACAACTTTTTGGATATTTTCATTAAAAATATCGACTATTTCCATTACTTTGGATGTTTCATTCATAAAGGTGTTGCCGATTTCTATAATAGAGTTGGAGTTTTGCTTGAGTCCGTTGATGTTAATCTCTACTTCCTGGGTTGCTTTTTGTGTACGCTCTGCAAGTTTTCTTACCTCATCGGCAACAACGGCAAAACCGCGTCCGTGCTCACCTGCCCGCGCTGCTTCTATGGCTGCGTTGAGTGCGAGCAGGTTGGTCTGGTCTGAAATATCTTTAATGAGATTGATGATTTCCGAGATAGACATCACACTGTCGTTGAGTGCATTTGAGTCTTCCCCCAAAGTATTGGCATGTTCCTGAATGGTTTCTGTTGTAGATATGATTTCAGCAGTTTGTTCTTCAATATTGTGCATTCTATTGTTTGTTTTGTCATTGAGTTCGTTAATCTCTTCAAGTTGAACGAGATTGTCTTCGATGGTTCCCTGCAAAAAATGTGTACCGCTGCTGTAGCTCTCGATGATGAGTTTGACAAAAGCATCATCTTTCATTCCGGAAGTGCTCTCTTGGGCGTTTTGCTGATTTTTCAGTTGTTGAATTTTATCATAAAGCCTGTTGTTTTCAGCCTCCATTTCTGCTATTTTCGTTTTATACTCATTTTCAAGTTTTTCAAGTTTTGCACTGCATCCAAACATATTTGATTCCTTTTGCTTATTTCCTGTTATTTTAACATAATTCGGGTTAAATTAAGACTCACACACTGTATCAAGTGGCAGTAAAATTGAAAAACAGCTTCCCTTGGTATCACTTGTCCACGAAAGTTTTCCCCCAAGATGTTTTTCTACAATGATTTTGGACATGTATATGCCAAGACCTGTGCCGTTTTTGGATTTTGATGTGACATAGGGTTCTCCGAGTCTTTTGAGTATTTCCGGTTTTATGCCTCCGCCGTTGTCACAGATTTTAAAGGCTATCTCTTCTTCTTGTTTTGTGACATCTATGCTGATATGCCCACCCTCTTTGGTGTTTTCTTTGATGGCATCCTTGGCATTGTTGAGGATATTTATGAGGACCTGCAGCAGTTGGTTCTGATAGGTACAAAACTCTATGTTGTTTTCTTGCGGCAAAGAGAGGGTAATGGCATTGTTCTCTAAAGACTTCTCTACAAGACGAGTCAGTTTTTCCAAAATGACATCAGTTGTGACAAACTCTTTTTTCTTGTCAGGCTGGAAAAAGTTTCTAAAGTCATCAATGGTGTGCGAGAGGTATTGCGTCTGTCCGTTGAGTGTATGAATGAGTTCCTGCAGAGATTTTGCATCAACTTTTCCCTGCAGTTCCAACTGGACCTGAATATTGTTTGAAACCATGGAAATTACACTCAAAGGCTGTCTCCACTGGTGGGCTATCATGGAGAGCATATCTCCCATCGCCGCCTGACGGGACTGTGAAATCATCAGTTCGTCTTTTTTCTGTATATCGGTGATGTCAACAATGGCTATGAGATACAAGGTTTCATTGCCGTTGTACTGATCGTCAAGTTTGACGGCATGCAAAATCCCGACTCTCTGTTCTTTTGATTTTGTGCTAATAGTCTGTTGCTGTTTGGGCTCTTTTAGAGGATTTTTGTAGTATTGCCTAATGCTTTTCATATTTTTTTCATCTTCGTGAACAAACAGTTTTTTCAGCATTTTTTCGATTGTCGGAATGTCATGGAGAGTATAGCCTGTATTTTCTAGAAAAATCTTATTGAGCATTAAAATCTCTCCGTTTGCATTGTAGAGCATCAAAGGAATGGGTGTAAACTCTATCATTTTTTCAAATCTGTTTTTTTCGACTTCGAGCTGGTACATTAAAAGCTTGAGCTGTGATATGTCCCGAATGATTTTGAGCAGATAAAGCGGGTTTTTCTGTTCGTCGACTAAGAGCACAACCGCCAGGCTTACCCAGATGACAGTACCGTTTTTATGGATATAACGCTTCTCGACATGGTATGATTTCTTTTCATTGTTTTGCAGCTGTTCAAGCATGTATCTGTCTGTATCTCTGTCCTGGGCAAAAGTGATGTCGGAGACATACATATTTTTGAACTCCTGCTTTGTGTATCCGAGGAGTTTTGTGAGGTATTCATTGGTATCTATCCATTTTCCCTCAAGGGAAACATGGGCTATGCCTATGTCTGCCTCTTCAAAAGTCAGCCTGTAAAGATGTTCCTGCTCGTAAAGCTTTTCTGTAAGTGTCTCCTGGTCTGTTATGTCTACACCGGAGCTTATGATATTGACAATTGTGCCGTTTTTGTCTTTGATGCAGGTGTTTCGCCATGATACAGTGTGCTCGTTGCCCTCTGCGTCCACTATTTTATTTTTATACTCCTTGACAGCTTCTGCTTTTTGAGAGACAATCGCATCAAAAATATTCTGCACCTTCGGCTGTATTGATTTTGGCACAAAATGCTGAATGAAATTTTTGCCGAGTATCTTCTTTTTTGGCAGCCTGAGCAGTTTGGAGCCACTGTTGTTTATCATCTGCACACTTCCGTGAAGATCCAAAATCAGTACTATCGTTTCTGTTGAGTTGAGATAAAAATCATTCATCTTGTGCTCATACTCAGCCGCTTGGAGCAGTTTTTTCTTTTGTGTGATATCATGAAAAGAGAGCACAGCCCCCTTGACTTTTCCCTCTTCTATAATCGGATTCTGCAGCACTTCAACATCAAAAGGCGTGCCGTCTTTTTTGAAAAAAAGTTCCTCTTTGCGGATAGAAATCCCTTTGATAAGATGCATATGCAGGGTACACTCATCAAGAGGATAGTGGCTGCCGTCGGGTTTTGTATGGTGCCAGATTCTGTGGGCGTTTTTCCCAAGAAGTTCGTCCTCTGTGTAGCCCAGCATTGTCATGGCAGCTTTATTGACAAAAGTATGGCACCCCTGCAGATCAAGCCCGATGATACCGTCATGTGTTGAATTCAAAATCAAAGAGAGCTGTCTTTGCATCTTCTGCTCATTTGCGATGGATACCTGCAACTCTTCATTGGAACTTTGCAGCTCCTCGTTGGAAGTTTCGAGCTCTTCATTGGCACTCTGGAGCTCTTCGTTGGCGCTCTGGAGCTCCTCATTGAGCAGTTGCATATTCTCTTTGGAAAGCAGCAGCTCATCCAAAAGAGCGTGATTGTCCTCCTGGAGTTCCTGCACCCGGTTTGTAAGGTTTTCTATCACATACGATTCGTTTGGCAGGACTATTTCTCGGGTGTTGAACTCCAGGTTGTTGGCATTGAGTTCCTGGAAGTAGAGTAAAATAAAAACAGCGTCCTGTTTGTTTGCAAAAGGAGTGGCAATGACTTTGACAAAAGTCTGTCTGTTTTCGCCGAGTTTGACTTCGATAAATTTTGTACTCTGCACTTTTGCGCTTTTTGCAGTCTGATCAAGAATCTTTTTGACGCTGTACTGCAGCTCTTTTTTCAGGTTTTCGACAATATTTAAGGTCACAAAACCGTCATTAAGCTCTAAAAAAGGATTGTTCCCCTGTTTGTAGACAATGGTGAAATTTGTATCGACGATAATGCACTCCGAAGAGAAAAGTTCAAATACGGTATTTGTTATCTCTTCTTGTATGTTGATGTCTTTGAGGGTCAATGTTTTTACTTCCGAGAGGTTCTGTTTGGCATGTGTATGTGTCGAAAAATAGTGCGAAGAGATTCTTGGAGGATTCTCAAGCTGCTCTTTGATGTAAATCTTATGCTCCTGGTTGAGCGTTTTAAAATAGGCAACGCTCGTAAGTGTTGATTCTGAAGAGCCTAAAAACAAGAGACCTTTTTCTTTGAGCGCATAATGAAAGAGTACAAAAAGATCTTCCTGGACCTCAGGCAAAATATAGATAAGAAAGTTTCTGCAACTGATGATATCCTGATTGATAAACGGCGGGTCGCATAAAACATTGTGTTTTGTAAAAATAATCTGAGAACGAATAGCCTCTTTGACCTTGTAGTCTCCGTCTAAGGAGATAAAATACTCTTTGCGTATTTTCTTTGGAGTCTTTTGGAGTGCTTTTTTGGAGTAGATCCCTTTTTTTGCAACCTCAAGTGCTTTTTCGTCAATGTCTGTGGCAAAAATATGAACATCGAAATTTTTTTTGAGCTTTTTTTTGATTTGGTCAATGGTAACAGCCAGAGAGTAGGCCTCTTCTCCTGTAGAACAGGCAACAGACCAGACTCTCAGATCATAGCTGTCGGGCTTGTCAGAGAGATACTCTTCAAGATGCTGCCGGAGTGCCTCAAATGATTTTTCGTCTCTGAAAAACTCTGTAACCCCGATGAGGATGTTTTGATATAGCAGATGCAGTTCATCACGATTGGCATGGATATAGTCAATATACTCTTCAAGCGTTGCACATTTATTCAAAAGCATCCGTTTGCTCAGCCGTCGCATAACAGTCTCTTTTTTATACTTTTCTATGTCAAGGGACTCTTTTTCTTTGAGAAGCTTTACAACCTTCATGAAAGGTCCTGGCGCTGTATGCACAATGTTTACAAGATTTTGGCCTATCTCTTTTACCTCAAAGATATAGTCAATGAAACCGCTTGCAATCGCATGTTGCGGCATCTCCTGGTAATGGGCCTCTTTGGGAGACTGGGCGACGGTGATACCGCCGTGTTCTTTGATGGCTCTGATGCCCGCAGTGCCGTCATGTCCTGTCCCGCTGATGATGATACCAAGGCAGTTTTCTTTTTTGTAACTGCTGAGCGCTTTGAAAAGTGTATCGATAGAAGGCGTCGGAATGCGTGGTGTATCGGGTGCTTTTTCAAGCAGCAGTCGGTGGCGTGTATAGATGAGGTTGTATCCCGGAGGAACAACATAGACATTGTTTGGCAAAAACTGCTGATCTTTTGTGATGAGAGAGACAGGCATAACCGTATATGCGGTCAAAATTTCAGCCAAGGCACTTTTTTTATGCGGGTCAAGATGCTGGGCAACTATATAGACATACTCCTGATCTGTGGGCAGCAGAGGAAACAGCTCTTTTAAAGCCTGCAACCCCCCGGCACTCGCACCTATCCCGATAAATACAGAATTTTTCATATCTCCCTCCGTTATTTCTTAATATTAGCATAATTTTGATAAGATTAGCGTATGATAAATTTAAAAGCATTACAATCATTGGCAAGAAAATTTAAAGTTTTATATGTGGAAGATGATATGGCTGTGCAAACTGCACTTACCGAGTATTTGAAAAATTTTTTTACAAGTGTGGCAACTGCAAAAGACGGACTTGAGGGTTTGGAGACCTATAAAAAGGGAGAGTTTGACATTGTCATTACAGATTTGTCTATGCCTAAGATGGACGGCATAGAGATGCTGCGAAAAATAAGAGAAATAAATCCGAACCAGGCTATATTGATAACAACGGCACACAGCGGTTCTGACTACATGTCGCAGGCTATAAAAATCGGTGTTGACGGGTATATTGTCAAACCTTTTGATTATGAACAGCTTAATTATGAACTCTATAAAGTAAGTGAAAAACTCGAAGTCATGCAGGAGAATGAAGCCTACAAAAAATCTCTGCAGCGTATGGTGGAGCAAAAAACAGCCCAGTTGAGTGCTATGATGCGGTTTCAGCATGACAACTACGAAAAGACTCTTTTGGCAATGGTCAAACTTATAGAAGAGAGAGATACCTATACGGCTGGTCATTCGCAAAGAGTGGCAAAGTATTCGCAAATGATAGCGCAAAAGATGGGACTCTCCCAGGAAGAGTGCGAAAAAGTCTATCAGGCGGGAATTTTGCATGATATCGGCAAGATTGTCACACCGGATGTTGTCCTCTTGAAACCGAAAAAACTCAATGATTTGGAGTACAAACTGATTCAGGAGCATCCTCAGGTGGGCTACAGACTTTTGGCAAATATTCCTATGTATGAAGATTTGGCAGATATAGTCCGTGATCATCATGAGCGATGTGACGGCAGCGGATATCCAAGAGGCATAAAAGCCAATGAAATTGACAGGCTGGCAAAAGTGATGATGATTGCAGACTGTTTTGATGCCATGACAACCAACAGAATATACAAAGGCAGAAAAACGCCCAAAGAAGCACTGGAGGAGATAGAACGTCTGAGTGGTGTGCAGTATGATGCCGATGCGGTAAAAGCGGCACTCGAAGCGCTTAAAGATGTTGTCATTGATAAAAATATAAATCAGCTGCCCCATACAGATATAGAAAAGGAGCGGTTTGCCTATTTTTATAAAGACAATCTGACAGATCTGTACAACCAGAGTTACCTTGATGTTATGTTGCTGCAAAATTCATATGAGAAAAAATACACACAGCTGCATCTGTTGCGATTGAAAAATTTTTCACGTTTCAACAAAGATTCAGGATGGAAAGAGGGGGATGTTATATTGGTAGAAATTGCCAAATCTTTACACAACTGTTTTGACCTCTCCATGGTTTTTAGAATTTTTGGTGATGATTTTGCCATACTTGATAACGGTGAGTGTGACATGAAAAAAATACAAAATCAAATTGATAAAATCCTGAGTGATACCATTATAAAATCTGACATACTGAATCTGACTCTTGACACCCAAAAGAGTATAAGCGTTGATGATTTGGAAAAACTTTGATGGATACTCTTTTTTTTCTCGGAGCCGGTACTTCAGTGCCGACTGTTGCAATAGTCTTGCCACTCTCAGCCCGGACTGAAGTCCGCGTTCCGAAGAATATACCGGAATCGGTACTTCAGTGCCGACTGTCAGGGTGCAAAAGTCTAAATCTGCCTTTTGTTAAATCCGGAAGTTCCCATTTTCGCCTCTGCCTGAAACTCTTTTGCATAGGGCTTGAGGTATGCGGGGATTGCTCTGCCTTTTAACTTCATCATATCCTGAAGCATATACTTTGCAATCTCCTCTTCTGTTATCTTTTTCTTTACATGTAAATAGGAAAAAAGCAGTTCCCCCTGTCTTTGCAGAGAGATTTTCCATGTAGAGTCTGTCTGTTCGTAAATCCAGAGCCCAAAAGCATAAAAGTTTTCATAAACACTTCCATTTTGCCATAGCAGTGGGAGCGTTGTTTTGAAGTTGCCACTGTTGTAATACAAATCCCAAAAGCGTGCAAAGCGTTTCATAATCTGTATATCTCTGAAGCTGAGTTTGTTGTTTTTTAAAATATCATAGGGCGGAATGTCACTGTAGACCATACCCTCTTCTTTGTCATGACGGCTGATGTGTGTGCCGGAGAGTTTTTTGAGGATGCCTATTTGAATTTCACAGCTGCTCATGCGCATCAATTCATCAAGATTGCGCCCGAAACTTTCCAGACTCTCTCCCGGAAGCCCTACAATCAAATCAAGATGGATATGTGCCGATGTTTCATTTTGCAAAAAAGTAATGTTTTCTTTGATTTTGTCAAGTTTGAGTTGTCTTGAGATGTTGTTTGCAATTTCTGGATTCAGTGTCTGTATGCCAATTTCAAGCTGAAGGGCTCCATGGGGAAAGCGTTTTATTTTTTCTCGCAAAGAAGCAGGAAAATGGTCTGGAATGACTTCAAAGTGGGCAAAATAGGGCGGTTTTTTCTCTAAAAAGAAGTCTAAAATTCTGTTGGCAGCTCTCATGTTGAGGTTAAATGTTCTGTCAACAAACTTAAAATTTCTCGCTCCCCGTTCCCAGAGCTTTTCAAATTCTGCCAAAACAGCATCAAGGTCAAAGGCACGTACTTTTTCATCCATGGAAGAGAGACAAAATTCACATTCAAAGGGACAGCCCCGGGAGATTTCCACATAAATATAACGGTTTTTGATGTCCTCGTCTGTATAGTACATGTAAGGGAGCTGTATAGCTTTGAGATCGGGCAAGGTCATTTTGATGATTTTCTCAGTCGGCACTTTGTCCTGAATATTTTTACACAACCGGTAAAAAGCCAGATCTCCCTCTCCCTGGATGATATAGTCCGCAGCATCAAAGTTGACACGAAAGGGCAGATAGCTTACTTCGGGCCCGCCAAGAATTATACGGGTTGCCGGAGAAACTTTTTTGAGGATGTGAATCAGTTCGTGTACCTCTTTTGCATTCCAGATATAGACGCCTATGCCTATGATGTCAGGCTGGGGTAGAAGCAGTTTTTCTGCAATAGTCTGGACGGCATCATTGATGCTGAACTCAAGGATGGAAGTATCACTCTGCAGCTCCTGCATATTTGCATACAGATACCGCAGTCCTACCGCACTGTGTGTAAATCGTGAATTTAAAGTGGTGAGTATTATTTTCATTGTGAAAGTGTAGCATAAAAGGAACAGTAGTCGGCACTGCATTTGGATTTTTAAAGTTGGAGGAAAAACAGCCGAGAGTAAAAAAGGGGGAAAACTCGGCTGTTTTAAAAATTTATAGGAGTAAATATCTCTCTTATGAAAGGGGAAAAACATAATTGAGATATAGAATTATATTAATTATAAGTAAATGTTAGGTAAATAGCGTTTATTTACCTTGTTTCATCGTACTCTTTTATCATGCGATCCAAGTCTTTGAAAAGCTCCATTGAAGCATCTTCCATTTTTTTGAAATTTTCTACTATGATTTTAGGATGGTCTGCTTTAAGAACACTGTGCTCTTTGACAAAAACCATGTTTTTAGCCACTGAATCATGCACAGTTGCATGCGGGGCATCCATTCTTTTAAATGCAGATGTTTGTCCAAAGCGTTCTTTGCCTGTACTTAAGTACCACTGTCCCATTCTACAGTGTTTGTGGTCAGGGAATTCTTTGCTTGCATCTTCGTTGAGTACGGTTGAGTAGGCATTTGATTTAAATAAAATATGATCAACCTTGACAAGTGTTGTAAAGAGACGGTTTTGAATGCCGATAGCTGTCGTGTGCGCTGCATTGGCTAGTTCATTGAGTTCTGTAAAGGTGTTTTCAAATTCATGAATCACCTCGTTTGATTCCTGGGCGATATTTGTAATCTCATCAGAGTTTGTTCGCATGTCATTGGCTTCTTGCTGAAGGGTTGATATGTTGATCTCTATTTCTGTGGTTGCTTTTTGGGTGCGTTCGGCAAGTTTTCTTACCTCATCGGCAACGACAGCAAAACCGCGTCCGTGCTCTCCTGCGCGTGCCGCCTCTATGGCTGCATTGAGTGCAAGCAGGTTGGTCTGGTCTGCAATGTCTTTGATGAGCCCGACAACTTCGGAAATATCTCGTGAACGTCCTTCAAGATTGACAATACCTTCATGCGAGGAGGAGATAAGTTCTACGAGCGAATTAAGTCTTTGCCCTATTTCAAGAACACTGTTGAGACTTCCGGAAGCTTTTTCTGCCGTTTGTTCGGATACGCTGACAATCTCTTCTGCCTGGTCTGATGAAACAGTCAAGTCAGTCTGAATAATAGAAAGTCCCTGTCCTATTCCTCCGCCAAGTGTTGAAAACTCGGAAGAGAGTTCTGCCTGCAGCTTTCTTCTGTATCCGCTTGCAATTGCCTCGATGGCTGTATTGACCTGTGCGGCGGTAGTATGGAAAAGCCCCTGCAGTCCCTGCGGATAGGTGTGTCTGTATGTTTTTCCAGAAGAAGCACACTCTATGGTTGTTGCGATATCGCGCATGAATGCTTCCACCTGGTCAAGCATATCGTTGAGTGCCCAGGCGATTTTGGCATCATGGGAGTTGTCATTTGGAATGTGTGTGATGCGTCCTTCGAGTTTTCCCTGAGCAGCCTGCGCTAAAATCTCTTCGAGTTTGTCCATAACGGTAGAAGTTTTTGAAGTTGTTCCGCCCGGAATAAAGAGTGCGACAATCGCTATAAGTAAAACAAGCCCGCCTGCAATGTAACTTGCACTCAACAGACTGTAAATACCAACGCCCAAAAGCGTTACAAAAAGCAATAATGCCTGGTTATTTTTGAAGAGAGATGATATACTCATCATAGCTGACTCCTTCCTGATCTAGTAAATTTGTTAAAATTTTCATGCCGGCATCCATGCCGCCACTTCTTTCTGCCTGAAGCATCTGTGCATAGAGTGGTTTGATAGTCTCGAGCGCTTCAGGGTTTGGTTTTCTTCTGACAGAGTAGTAGCCTACAGTATTGCCACGTTCATCCAAAGAGGGTGTGACATTGGCATACACCCAGTAGGAGTTGTTGTTCTTTGTGCTGTTGATGACATAGGCAAAAATCTCCTCTTTTGCCTGAACTCTGTCCCATAAAAGTTTAAAAATTGCCTTTGGCATATCCGGGTGCCGGACAATATTGTGTGGTTTGCCGAGGAGTTCCTCCTCTGTGTACTCTGCCAGGTCAATAAAAATCTTATTGACATAGGTCAGTCGACCTTTGGTGTCTGTTTTAGAGACAATAAAATCGTTTTCGCCTAATGTTCGTTCCATTTTAGCTTTCTCCTTCATTTGTTGAAAATATTGTAGCATATCTTTATTGGATTATTGCTATAATTTGTGATAAGGAAGTTTATGTTTGCACTCTTGTCTCTTTTTTACTATTTTTATTTTTCTATTGTAGGTATATACATTATATTTTTACCAAAAGTCCTCAGCGGGGTGGGCTATGATGCAAGTGAGATAGGCATTATTTTCGCGGCATCGCCTTTGGTACGTTTTATACTGCCTTTTTTGTTTTTGCGTGGACTGACCCTCAATGCCACAGTATTTAAATTTTCATTATTTACAGTCATTGCAAGTACCCTCTCTTTTTATCTCTCGCTGGAGCATTTTTATGCACTTTTGCTCTCAAATATTTTTATGGGGCTGGGTATGAGTCTGATGCTGCCTTTTGTGGAAGTCATCTCTTTGCATACTATAGGCAAGGAGCGTTACGGAAAAGTACGGTTGTTCGGTTCTGTAGGCTTTATCGCTGTAGCACTTGTGCTGGTTAAGTTTTTAAGTTCTGCCTATGTTGCCCTGGACTTTTTGTTTGTTTTGAGCCTTTTGACTGCTTTTGTGGCCTATCGGGTACTTTGCCGCGCGCCTGATACCAGCTATGTAAAAGAGAAAAATATCTCTAATGATATAGATATCTTCAAAGACTGGCAACTCTGGGGCGGACTTGTGCTTGTACAGATGAGTTTTGGCTCTTTTTATAACTTTTTTACGATTTATGAGACAGACCACGGTATCAGTTTGGATATGACAATCTATTTATGGAGTTTTGGCGTGTTGATTGAAGTGGGGATGTTTTTCTTTCAAGGGGGACTGCTGCAGGGAAATTTACTGAACCTGCTGCGTTTGACAGCACTGGCAACGGTGCTGCGATGGTTCTTGGTTTTTGCATTCCCTGAGCATTTGGCGATACTTTTTTTCTCTCAGGCTCTGCATGCTCTGAGTTTTGCCCTGTTTCATACGGCAGCCATCAGCTATCTGTTTCAGCGCTACAGACACAAAAGTCTCTCTCAGCAGTTCTTTTCCGGCATTACCTACGGTTTTGGAGGATTAAGCGGTGCCTTGATAGCGGGATATGTATATGAATACTATCCGAAGTATCTCTTCTTGACTTCGAGTCTGATGGCATTTGGAGCATTTTTGCTTTTTATGGCTGTAAGGCAGCACAAAGCGTAGCAGCTGTCCCAGCACTCTCAGCCCACCCTGAGGGATGGTTCCCAAAAGCGGTATCGATTGCTGTTTCTTTCATGCCACTCTCGCCCGCACTGAAGTACGGGTTCCAAAAAGCGGTGTTGACCTGGAATCGGTACTTTAGTGCCGACTGTCCTTCTTTATAGTTTCAACAAGTCTTGAAAGCTGATAGTAACGGTTCTGATAGGGGGAGTCTATCTCAAAAAGAAAAGGTCTGTATTTGAGATAATTTGCCCAGACTTTTTTGCTCTGTTCTTTGCGCCCTCGTTTGATAAGTTCAAAACTGACAGAGGCATTGATGAAGCCTTTGAGCAGTTTTACCTCTTTGTCTTTTTCAAAACGACGGGGAAACCAGGCTGCTTCAAGTGCTTCATGGGCATCATAATAGCGCTCTTCTTCGAGGCACTTTATAAATTCGTTGATATGTTTATGCATCGTTTTCATCCAGTAACATCATATTTTTTCTCCAGTATCCGCGACCGCCTTTGAGGGAAATACAGTGGTGATTGGGAAATTTTTCTTTGTACTCTTTGAGCCGATCAAGTGTCGCCTTGCCGGAATCGCAGTAAAAAACAAAGACGCTTCCCTCCGGGTACTGTTTGAGTTCATAAGGGTTGTAGGTTACGGTGTCTGCTTTTTCTATGGGTGACAAAATCGTGTCCACAAGGACAACATCCACACCCTCCTGTGCCAATTTTTTTTTATTTTGCAAAAACTCTTTTTGCGTCCATTCGTTTGGGTAATTCATCGAGGTTTATTATATAGCGTCTTTTTTATATTTTGTTGAAGTTGTATTGTTAAGCTTGTTTTGGAATCCGTACTTCAGCCAGAACTGAAGTCCGGGTTCCTTAACATTTCCCCTGCTCTTTTGCGCCCTAAAGCTGTTAAACTTGTGTTATAATCTTTCTATGGCAAGAAAAAATAAGAAAAACAGTAAAATTAACCAAAGAATTAGAAAATATTTTGATGATGACCCCTTTGATGTGGGGATAGAACGGGTAGAGAGTAAAACCCTCAGTGAGCTTTTTGCAACACTGGGCATATATGATATAGAGCATAATAAAACCCTGATGGTCAAAACACTCCGTATGATTTGGAGTGAAGCCGAAAGTAGTATGCGTCAGGATATTTTAAACTTTTTTGAGAGTGACGGACGGATGTACAAATCAGATCGACCAAAAAGAGAGCTCGTCCTTGACAGAGAAGAGAAGATTAATGCGCTGCTCGAAGAACTGGATGTCAGCCAGGAAGAAGCAGTACGCCTGCGTGAGGCTTATTTACATGTAAGAAGTAAAAAAATAACCATAGAAAAAATGGAATCTTCTTTGCGTCATATTCGTTTTGAGATGAAAAAAGAGAAACTTGAGCGTGAACTTGAGGGGCTTTTTGATCTGGATGACTGTTTTGAGTTTAATGCCTCTCTGAAGTACGAACTCTACGAACAGCATTTTCACAAGATTTTGACACTCAAGACGAAACCCTATTCGTATGAGTACCTTGAAACAACGGATTTTGATGCGATTGTACAAAAGATAGGACAGGACAAAGTTGCAACGGTGCAGCAAAAACAGGAGAGTATTGATAGCTTTTTAGCCTCTTTGAAATATCCGCATGCCTATCTGAGTACCAAAGAGATTCTGGATGCGCTGCGTGCCTCGCCTCCAAAATCAAAAGTAAGCTATCCGCTTATTTCCCAAAAACTTTTAAAAAAGATTGTCAAGTCTAAAATAGATGCCGAGGGAGTAGAACTTCATGAAGAAGAGGTTCTGATTCATGTCAATGAACAGTTCCTTCTTCCCTACAGTGAGCAGAAAATCTCTTATAAACTGGAGTTACATGTAGAGCTTGAAGGACTTTTGGAAGAGATATGGAACGCGAAACGATTTAATTTTGACGCTATTTTGGCAGAAGTCAAAAAAGAGCACGAAGAGGAATTTTTACTTACACTCAATGCTTTGGTAAAAGAGTGTGCAGAGTATGCCCAGCTTTTGCATTTCAGCCAAGAAGAGCTGCATGCGAGAGTCTATGGGTATCTTTTTGAACTGCTTGGGCAAAGCTTGGATATAACGCCAAAAATGTACAGAAAAATAACACGGCGTTTTTTGCACTCTATACATGACGAACTGATTAAAAAACAGCGTGAGACACTGCTTGCACGGACTATTCGTGATTTTAAAAATCTCTTTCCCATTGCGCGGAGTATGCAGAGAAAACTGATTTTGCACATCGGTCCTACAAACAGCGGAAAAACCTATGAAGCGATGCAGCATCTCAAAGAGGCAGACACAGGCTATTACCTGGCACCTTTGCGGCTTCTGGCACTCGAAGGCTATGAAACACTCAAGGCAGAGGGGATTGAAAGCTCACTTATTACCGGTGAGGAGCAGATTCTTGATGATGAGGCAACACACATCAGTTCAACGATAGAGATGATGAACTATGAGGTGGATGTGGATGTCTGTGTCATAGATGAGGTGCAGATGCTAGATGACCGTGACCGTGGCTGGGCATGGGCAAATGCCATAATCGGTGCGCCTGCAAAAGAGGTCATTATGACGGGTTCGCCAAATGTTAAAGAAGCGATTGTTGCTTTGGCAGAGTATCTGGGTGAAGAGCTTGAAATACGGGAGTTTGAACGCAAAAATCCTCTGGAGCTTTTGGAAAAACCGACACATCCAAAAGAGGTGGAGGCGGGCACGGCGATAATCGCTTTCAGCCGTAAAGATGTATTGCGGCTGAAGCAGAATTTTTCCAAAGATTTTGAAGTGAGTGTTGTGTACGGCAATCTTTCTCCTGAGGTACGGCGCGAAGAAGCACGGCGTTTTCGCGAAGGCGAAACACAGATTCTTGTTGCCACCGATGCCATAGCGATGGGGATGAATCTGCCCATAAAAACGGTGTTGTTTTCAAAAGCCGAAAAATTTGACGGGATTATCCAGCGCAATCTTTTTCCCTCGGAGGTACAGCAGATTGCAGGACGGGCAGGGCGTTACGGTCTGCATGAAAACGGCTATGTCGGGGCTTTGCACGGGGATGCTTTACATGTAGTCAAGAAAAATTTCAACAAACCGGCAAAAGAGATAAAAGTGCCCTTTAAAGTAATGGCAAATCTGGAACATATAAAACTTGTCAGTACGATTTTGGAAGAAAACTCTTTGGAAGAAATTTTGCGTTTTTTTATCAAAAATATGGTCTTTGACGGTCCTTTTTATGCGGCTTCACTCGATGATATGCTCGAAGCCTCGCGCATTGTGGACAGTTATAATTTGGACATTGCCACCAAGTATCATCTTGCCTGTGCGCCCCTGACGCTCAAATCAGCCTATATCATCAGTGCCTATGAGCGCTACATCAATGCTTTGGAGAAAAAAGAGCCGGTTTATTATCATGCGCCAAAACTGACAGGTTCGTATGCGCAAACCTCCGAAGAACTGCTGCGTGCTGAAGATATGGTCAAAGAGATTTCGCTGTATCTGTGGCTGAGTTACCGTTTTAATGACTACTTTGTAGATGAAAACAAGGCAAGAACCTACAGGGGTGTTTTGAACAAATATATAGAAGAGACACTCAGGCAGACACAGCTGAGTCAAAGCTG
Organism: Sulfurimonas sp. SWIR-19; assembly: GCF_020410885.1. Classification (GTDB taxonomy): domain Bacteria; phylum Campylobacterota; class Campylobacteria; order Campylobacterales; family Sulfurimonadaceae; genus Sulfurimonas; species Sulfurimonas sediminis. Next base: position 84,048 of record NZ_CP084578.1, read on the forward strand.
CAAACTCTGTGGCACGGTTTTACCGGTAAATTCCAGGTACAGTATCTGCCAGAAGTGCTTTAAAAAGAACTACGTGCACAAAAGAGGGCACCGGCGTTTGCCACGCTAAAGCTCTGGATGAAAACAAAATTCTGCCTGACTCCCTTTTCCTTTGCCTTCACTGCGAAGGGTCACATCACCGCCCAGAATCTGTGCCATCTTTTTGCTTAAAGAGAGCCCGAGTCCTGTCCCTTTGTGCGTTTTTTGCATCACATTTTCAACCTGTGTAAAATCACTGAAGAGTTGTTCCAAATCCTCTTTGCCTATCCCTATACCGCTGTCTTGTACATGTACGCATACCTTTTCTTTGGTATTGTAAAGTTTTATCCTGACAAAACCCTCTTGTGTAAATTTAATAGCATTGGAGAGTAGATTGGTGATAATCTGCTGAAACATTTTCGGGTCAGTATGCACCGTTTGAAGAGTATACTCTTGCATATCAAGACTAAATTCCAAATTTTTCTCATCTGCAAGCGGTTTGAGCATCTCATAACTGCTTTTTACAACACTTTTGAGGTCAACATTCTCAATATGTGCTTCCATTTTTCCGGCTTCAATCTTGGCAATATCTAAAATATCGTTTATCATTCCGAGGAGATAATGTGCTGATGATTCTATATTTCCTACTGTTTCCTGTTGGTCTTGTGTCAAATCTTCATAGGCAATTAAAAACTGGGAAAAACCTATAATCGCATTCAGCGGTGTTCGGAGTTCATGAGACATATTTGAGATAAAAGCAGATTTAGCCTGTGATGCAGCCATTGTTCTGCGGATTAGGCGTATTCTGTCGAGTTGCAAGGCTATCATTGTTGCGATGGAGTTGTAAAAACGTTTTTCATTCTCATCCGAAAAACTTTCAAGAGCCAAAGTGATAGAGCCAAAATAGATTTTTTTGTTCTGTTCAAAATCTGTTACATATAAATCTATAGAGTTGTCTGTATGCACTTTTGAGAAAACAAGGTCATCTCTCTTGGTGATTTGTTGAATCAGCTTTATTGAAACCGTAATACACTCATCTTCACTCTGCGTTTGAATAATTTTATTAAAGACTTCAATAAGCTGTATAAAACGCTTGAGACGCAGTTTGTTCTCTTCTTCGAGGTTTTTCAGTGCATTTGCTGTTGTTTGTACCATCTCATTAAATGAAGCAGTAAGCGTTGCTATCTCATCTTCGGATTCAATAGGTAAAGATGCTCTATAGTCTTGCTCCTGAGTGATTTTTTGTGTTGCTTTTGTCAGATTTTCAATTGGTGATACAATGCTTTTAGAGTATCGCAAGGCAATAACAACGACAAAAACTGTAATAAAGAGAGAAATGAGCAACATAAAGCGGACAAATTCATATAAAAATTTTAATGCTTCAGATTTGTCTACTCCATAAACAAGATAACTGTTTTTCAAGACACCATCAAACCGTTCATACACAATGACATATTTGTCTGTAATAATACTCTCTTTTTCTTTTTTTAAATCTACTTTCAAAGCCTGCGTATCACCTACAATAACACCGGTTTTGCTGTTGATAATGTAGGAATGTATATTTTCCTGATGAGAAAGATATCTTGTGAGATTTTGCAGGTTGTATTTCAAGACCAGATAGCCGAGTTTTTTTGTTCTGTCAAAGGAGGAGACAACCTGAGAACTGATGTAAAGATATTCTCCTTCAATAAAAGTGTTTTGAGAGAGTTTTTTATATTTTTTAAAAGAAGTTAAGAGGAGTTCATTATGTGAACTTGCAATAACAATCCCATTATTGTTCACTACAAAAAGTGACAAATCAAGACTGAAATCTGTTGCTTTCTTGCTTAAAAGAATAGAGATACGTTTATCAATATCATCTGTAATAATATCGTCCATTAAATCCAAAGAGGCAATAAATTCAATCTCTTTTTTGAGATTGGTAATATGGTGTTTAATTAAGCCTTTTACATCATTCGCCCTGTAAAACTGTTCTTTAATCGTTTGGTTGACAATCTTTGTCTGGCTTAAAAATATGGTATATCCAAGCAAGATTGCAAACGGAAGCAAACCGACAAACAAAAAACTGACAAGCAGTTTGTTTCGTAAGGATTTTTTAAAAAAACTAATCATCCAGCAAAGATTCTCTTATGTGTAAAATATCTTCAATATTTTCTAAAAACAGGTGCACGATTTCAGGATGAAAATGCACACCACTTCCTTCTTTGATGATTTCAAGTGTCTTTTCTATGCTAAAAGGCTCTTTGTAGGGTCTTTTGCTCAAAAGTGCATCAAATACATCCACAACAGCTACAATCGCTCCACTCAAGGGGATTGCATCTCCCTGTAATTTTTTTGGATACCCTGTTCCGTTGTATTTTTCATGATGAGTCAGAGCAATTTCAGCTGCCAATACCAAAAGGGGTGTACTCTTTTGGGAGAGGATTTCATATCCTATCTGTGCATGCGTTTTCATTATTTCAAACTCATCATCATTTAATTTTCCCGGTTTTAGCAGTATATTGTCGGGGATGCCGACTTTTCCCATATCGTGCATCGGTGCAGCAAGACGCATCAGTTCAATCTCTTCTTGATTCCAGCCGATTTTTTTTGCCAAATAGGCAGATATTTCTCCAACACGTATCGTGTGCATAGAGGTTTCATTGTCACGATACTCTGCCGTTTTTGCCAAAATATGAATAATCTCTTTTTCATTTTTCTTATTTTGCAGTTCTCCCATTCTGACAGCATTCTTCACACGCAAAAGAAATTCTGTAATGTCAAATGGTTTTGTAATATACTCATTTGCACCAATTTTCAAACCCTTGGTTATTGCCTCTCTGTCTGAGAGTGCAGAGATAATAATCACCGGAATATGGGAAATATTTTCATCTTCTTTAATGATTTTAAGTGCTGTATAGCCATCCATGACAGGCATCATCAAATCTAAAAGCACTAAGTCGACTGCCTCTGTCTGCATAATGTCGAGTGCTTCCTGCCCGTTTTGTGCCTCTATAACTTCAAAACCCTCTTTTTTAAGAATTTTGGAAGCGACTTTTCTGTTCATCAATTCATCATCGCATAACAATACTTTTGCCATCAGTCACTCCATTTGTAAATAATTTTTAAATCTTTATCAGCTTTTGCTGCTTCAAGATACCCGATTGCTCCAAAAACTTTTTTTACAAAAGCATTTACTGCGGCTTCGGACTTAAGCGTTATTGGCGGTCTCTGTCCAAGATAGTGCTGTTTAATCCAGTAGGACTTTAGGCGTGAGTGCTTGATTTTTAATACTTTTTTTTCAAAACTTCTCCGCACAGAGTTTTGTGAACCAAGATTAATGGGTACCAGTTTTGTATCCCCTTGATACTTGAGTTTTTTAAGATAGATCGCTTTTATTTTTCCAACAGAGATATTTGCAAATCCTTTTTGTACCACTACGGCATACTCTTTTGCCTCTACAACTGAAATGATAAAAATGATGAGGAATAGATATTTTTTCTTCAAAACAACACCGACCATGAAAACAAAAACTGATTTTCATCATGTAATGAATGAAACTGATACTCCGCCTTGAATGCCACCGGATAAAGCGGTCTGTATGTATACCCGACAATGGCTATGTTGTCTTGGCGATTTGTATCGGTTTGACTGTATGATTCTAAGCGGACAATTCCCAGATGCTTCTCATTAAAGCGATACCCTCCTTGCAAGTATCCCGCATATTTTGTTGTGAAGCCCTTGTTATTCCTTTGTGTGCCAAATTCACTTGTTATCTTATAGTGCTCTGCATCGTACTGCAGCGATGCAACCGCATAATACAAATGTGTGGAGGATGTATCTGAGACGACATTATCAAACATGCCGATGTTGAGTTTTACATTAAGATCATTGTGCGTATATGACACACCTGCTCCGTAATGTTCATCAGTTTTGTAGTTGTTGTAGTTTGCATCGAGATCGTCATTGTGCTGTAATATAACATCTATCTGCAGTTCGTCATCGCCATATTTGCTATAACTGCCATAGAGTCCTGTAGAGAATTTTGGAAAGAGGATGGATGTGCTTACAGGGTTGGAAGTTGTATCTCGAAGGACGTTTATAGGCAGTAGATTCCAAAAACCTATCGGTGAATTGTATTTTCCTCCGCGAAGCATAAAGTTTTCATTAAAAGTGTAGTCTATATAAAGCCGTTCCGTGTGCAGTCGTGTATTTCTCTCAATGGTATGTGTTGCATTAAAGTCTGTATAGGTATAAAACTCTTTATATTCCATCTCTGCGAGATAAGAAAATTTGTTATAGTTTCCGTAGGCAAGCAGAGCGATGTCATCTACTCTGTAACGATTGGTATTGCTTTTTTTTGTATAATCAGCAGAGAAGTAACCGCCAATGTACAAAGGGAGTGTACCGACTTGCACACCCTCTCCCAGAGTGTATTCATTCTCCTTGGTTTGGGAGTCTTGTGCAAGCAGAACAGTAAAGAAACATATAAATAAAAGAAATATTTTCAAGAGGATCCTTATGGAAAAATTTCACATGCTTTTATATCTAAATTTTTAAAATTTTCAAATAAAAGCTCTCCTTCATCCGTTACGGCAATTATAGCAACATCATATTCTTTTGACAAGTCTTTCAATTCATGGGCAGGGGTATTAAAGGCTATAGTCGCAACCGCATCCAAAAGTGTTGCTGTTATACCGTTTTTTAAAACTGTTAGACTGCTGTAGTAATGGTTTTGTGTAGCAGACTGACTGTCTAATATATGATGATTTTTTTTCGAGCCGATATAACGTTCATAATCTCCACTTGTAGAGATACTAAAAGGCGTGTTTTTTGTTTCGATGACACCAAGATATTTGTGTATGTCAAAAGGATTGGTAATGGCGACCCGGTAGTTTTTTCCCAGTGTAAGTATCTCACCCCCTGCATTGACAAGGATTTTTGTCGCTCCTTTGCTTTGTAGAAATAAAAATACTTTTTGAGCAATATACCCTTTGCCTATCCCCCCAAGATCCAGACGCATTCTTTTTTTTGCAAGAAATACTGTATTGTCTTTTACATGTAACTGGCGGTAATCGACAAGATGTTTTGTTTTTTGAAGTTCTTGTTTGGCAGGTATCTTCTTATTTGTTTTCCCAAAACCGTAAAGCCCCTGTGTCAAAGCACCGATTGTGGGATCGAATTTTCCTTTTGAGCGTTGTGCGATTTTGAGTGCTTCTGAAAAAAGTTCACACTCCTCTTGGTTACATGTAACCGCTTCAATTCCTGCATTTTTATTGATTAGAGAAACAAGGGAATCCTTATTATAGGCAGAAAATCTCTCTTCAAAACGCTTGACTCTATCAAGCGCTTCAAAGAGAATTTTGCGAGAAACATTGGCCTCCATGATGAGCTCTGTGCTCATCACTTTGGCTTTTAATCCTCTTATGAAAAAACCCATTTTAATACTCAAACTCATAGGTGAGTGTGGTGAAAACAGCCTTTATGCTGTCCACGCCATACCAGTTTTTAATATAATCGTTTTTACTGGTTTGATAATAGTCAATGCTTGCTGTCACCTTGTCACCTTTACTTGTTTTATAAATGAATGGCAGTCCAATTGTATAGGAGTCAAAGGCACTCATACGGTAGTCTATGGCAAAGTAAGGGTCATTGACACGGTAGCTGCCAAGAGCTTTGACAAAATTGGACTTTGTCTGCGTATAATAGCGCAATCTAAGGCCAGATGTAAAATGTGAACTGAAATCGTGCAACTCTTCTATATTGACTGTATGTGATTTTATATCCCAGTCATCTGTATAATACCGATAGGAAAAGTTCATTGCATTGTCTGGGTTAAGGAGATATACTCCCTTGAGTGCAAATGCTTTTCCTGTTCGTGTTTGGGGATAGTTTTCAAACTTTGCAAAACCATCTTGCAGTACATAATGATACGGAGAAGATAAAAAACCTTCACTGTACATGTAAGAGAAAACGCCCTGAAGCGAAAATCCCGGTGTTATCAACTGATTGAGAGAGAGGTCAATTTTACCCTCTTTTCTATCATCTCTTGGCAGTTCTCTGTCAAATACAGGGTACCAGTAATCAAATGATTGTGAAATACCGATTCCAAGTGCAGTATTTTGCTCGTTGAGTTGACGTACATAGTTTACAAAGACTGCTCTGCCGGTATAATCTGCCTCTTTTGAGTAATATGCTCCAAAGCTTAGCATATTTTTTCCGTCATCATATGTAGCCATAAGAGTCGGGGCATAGCGTACATCATCAAAAAGCGTTCCTTCCGCACGTGATGCACCTGTAACGGCATCCACTCTTTGTGAATTGGCACCGTTACTGATACTTGCTGCCGTAATTGTGTCAATTCTCATCTTAAATCCGAGCATCCACTGATGCGATACTTTTTTAAACAAAGAAAATGTCGGTGAATAAACCTGTACATCTGCATTGTCACTGTAGCTGTTTATTCCAAAACTCATACTGTCTTTCAGGCTCGATGCCAAAGAACTTATCTCAAGTGCAACAAGAGAAATCATCATCCATATAAAATATTTTAACGACATCCGCAACCCCCCTGAAAACTACTCTCCCCTCCGGCGCTCGCTTCACGGATAAGAAAGATATGTCCCTCCTGTTCGGCACGTTCGGCAATCGGAGAAAGACTCATTTTGTCTTGCGCAAAAAACTCTTTCTCGTACGGCATAACCCGGACAAGTTTTTCACTGCAGCCTGTTATAAATAGCATTAAAAGCACTAAAAAAAGTATCTTCATCCCTATTTCCTTTCCAACTCAGCTATCTTTTTCTCTAAATCCTTTATCATTGCTTTATCAAGGCTGCCTATGTAAACTGCTGCAATTTTTCCTTCTTTGTCAATCAGGAATGAAGATGGCAGTCCGGGACATCTATAGGCCTTTGGCAAACTCTTTTTTACATCATACAGGGCAATAAGATCTTTATTGGGATCAACTCTGTTTAGAAACTCTTTTGCATTGTCATTCACACTGTCTATACTTGCAGCAACAACTATAAAATCTTTTTTGTTGTGCCGTTTTTGCAAAGCAACAAAAAGAGGCATCTCCTCTTGGCATCCACTGCACCAGCTTGCCCAAAGGTTTAGCAGTACTACTTTGCCATTCATATCACTATTGCTTAGTACTTTTGCAGGCTTATAAAGCAGTGGCAGTGTATAGGCTACCTGTTTGTCTCCTTCTCTCGGTGCGGCAAAAAGAGTGAGGCATATCATTACTGTTAATATTACTTTTTTCATTATTTCTCTCCTTATTTACATAAATCAGCATTGATTGATGCATTCAAAAAATCGGTTGTTTTTCCGTTGTGACAGGCATTACACGATAAACGATTTGAAAAATTTTGTGGATTATCGATAGAATATTCTCCGCCACTAAAATTATGTGATGCCTGTCGTGACTGTGCCATTGTACGTCCGGATACCCTTTCAATTATTCTTACTGTGTAAGAACCGTTGAGCGTAGCATTAAAAAGTCTGTCAAGTAAAAAAATATTACCTCTTCCTTTATTTCCTTTTGAATTTTCATCATAATAGCTGGCTGTCGAATACACAGTATTGAAGTTATTATCCAAAAACTCTACAGCCAGATCTGCATCACATACCTGGTTGAGGTCATCTATATCGGTGGTATTGTAACTTTTAAAAAGTGTCCCTCCAAAAACAAGATGTTTGTCTATCCCAAGATCAACATTGTGACATGCCAAACAATCGCGTCCCTGAAAATGCCAACCGCTTGCAGTGGTTGTATTTTCTTCTCCCCCGTCATCTTCACCGCATCCGTTTAAGAACAGTGTTACAGGGATTATTACTGCCATAATCCAGTATTTCATCAAGCCTCCTTTGTTTTTTGTTATTTTATGCATCAATTATGAAAAATTGATGAAGATTTCGTCCTCTATGGTAAATATTTTAAAAACTCTTCTGGCGGCTTGTAGCCAATTATTCTATGCTTCTTTTGCTCCTGTGCATCCTCGTTGAAAAACAAAATAGCCGGAGGTCCAAAAAGATTGTACTTCCTGAGTATCTCTTTTTGTGCTTTTGAATTTTTGGTTATATCAACTTGAACCAAAACAAACGGCTGCAGTGCTTTTTTTACTGCTTGATTTGTAAAAGTGTTGTGTTCAAGTTCTTTGCATGAAACACACCAGTCGGCATAGAAATCCACCAGAATTCTTTTTCCCTGGTTCTGGTCAAAAACTTTTTGTAATTCCTCTAAAGAACCTACCTGGATAAACATCAAATCCTGATTCTTTTTCTCGCTTGTCGCTGTAAATTTTTCTAAAGGATTTAGTAAATTTGTTGTACCACTTATAAACCCAATGAGTAGAGTAATTCCAAATACAAACATCACAATGCCAAAGCCTTTAAAAAGAGCATTCCATGAACGTTTTGTCCTCTCTAGCGGTTCAAAGGCACCAAGGTAGACTGATGTTATCATGAAAAGAAGTGCCCAGAGCAGTATAATCACTGTAGGCGGAAGTATGCGAGAAAGCATCCAGATTGCTGTCATAAGCATAATGACACCAAAGACTTTGGAGACTATGCTCATCCATCCACCAGGTTTTGGCATCAGTTTTCCGGCACCAATTCCGATCAGCAACAATGGCATTCCCATTCCAAGGCTTAACACAAAAAGTGCCATACCTCCAAGGAGTGCGTCACCTGTTTGTCCGATATAAACCAGCGCACCGGTAAGGGGAGGTGCCATACAGGGACCAACTATTAAAGCAGATAAAAATCCCATGACGGCGACACCAAGAAAACCGCCTTTGCTTTCCGCTTTTGATGATGCATGAGAGAGCTTACTCTGCCAGGATGATGGCAAACCTATCTCGAAAAATCCAAACATGGACAAAGCAAGAACTACAAACACTGCTGCAAAAGCAGTTAAAACCCATTCGTTTTGCAAAGATGCCTGTATATTTTCACCAAAAATTCCTGCAAAAACCCCGGCAAGCGTATAAGTAAAACTCATTGCCAGGATATAGACCAAAGAGAGCATAAAACCTCTTTTTGCATTCATCCCCTCACCTTGTGAAATAATGATAGATGAAAGAATAGGGATCATAGGAAAGACACAGGGCGTAAGTGCCAGTAATAAGCCAAATCCAAAAAAACTTAATAAAATCAGAACAATATTGCCATCTTTGAAAGTTTGAGCAATTATATCATTATCAAAAAGTTCTCCTTTTGACTGTAAATGGTTTTGAGACTCTTTAGAATACTCTTGTGGAGGGATATTGGTGATATTTAAAGAAAACTGTTTAGTCTGTGGCTCATAGCAAAGCCCTTTGCTTGAGCATCCCTGATAGCTAAGCAAAAGAGTGGTTTTGTTCAGTGACTTTTGAGTTTTTACAATGTCCGCACTGATAGTTACATCTTTTGTAAAAACTAAAGAGCCGGCATGATCAACCGGTTTGGGAGAAAAAGTTATATTTTTTAAAAGGACACCTGCGTCTTTGAGTGAAAGTTTTATGCTCTTTTTATAAAGATAGATTTCAGGGGCAAGTGCTATTTTAGCTTTTACTTGTTTCCCTTGCAGGATAACACTTGGTTTAAAAGCCTCCTTTGGCATCACAAAGTCTGTGGTGCCAAAAAGAGTGTGCACAAAAAAGGTTACGAATAAGAGATATTTCATTCTTTTTCCTAATTATCAAGTGCACCGGCAGCAATCCAGTCACGAACTGTCGAGTATTCTACAGAAGAAGTGCTGATGATGATGCCTCCTCCGTGTCCTGTACTTCCGCTTCCTTTTTGTAAAAGAGAGGAGTTTGTAGGATTTGCGGCATCAACAAAAGGGATAACCCCTGCATATGGCGTTGTGCTGTTTGTTATGGAGAAATTACCATTGTTTCCATGGCAGGAAGCACAGTTGTTATTTAATATCGGCAAGACATCATTGGCAAAAGAAATTGCTGGCAATGATGGTGTTGTTGAAGTGTTTGTATCCGCAGGCGCTGTTGTATTTGTATCCACTGGAAGCGGCACAGTCGTTGTGTCATTTGTATCTGCCGGAAGTGCTACAGTTGTATTGTTTGTATCTGCTGTAACAGGAGCCTGATACATAAATGATACAATTCTCCCTGGTGCTCCATTTGCTCCGTTGAGAGAGTGACAACTGTTACAATCGAGTCGGGAGTCATTGTGTGAGTTTGTGGCTGAGCGATTTACTACATTTCCGGCTCTGTCTAAAACTTCAACAGTATAATTTCCTAATCCTGCATTTACATTCGCATATACATTTCCTGTTCCGCGGGCCAAACGGTATGATTCTATTACACCGCTTTGGAGTACCAGGCGTAAGCTGTAGCCGCTGGCGGCCTGGGATGCATTTGCATTTTCCCCATGAAGCAGCGTATAGACAGTGGCACCGGAACTAAAAGCATTTTCTCCGGCTTCACTGTTTTCATTGTTTTCATTATCTTCATTGAGGGCAACAGCACCTGTAGTACTGTGACATTGCGCACAGCTTTGACCTTGATAATGTTGAGTGTCTTCTCCCGTATCTTCATAGTCTACATCCCCGTGCTCAGCTTCATAATCAGATTTCAAATTTATAAGATGTGTTGTGAGTTGTGCTATTTCATCCTCACCAATCTCATTTTCAAGTTCTGTTTCTATATCTGAAAGTTGTGCTTCGTTTTCAATTTTTTGTACAGTGGTGCTTGTGAGTGCCAATGAGTCGATCAGGTCTCTCTCCTCCTGTTCTGTATCATGTGCATCCTCTTGCATATATTTGTCATATTCTGCCAGAACATCGACATCTCTTATTACAGCTGTTGTGTTTAACTCGTTGAGATCATTAATATTTGCAGTTTTTGTGTACTTGTAAAGTGCATTTGAAATAGCTTCCACTTTCAAAGACTCGCTCGGAGTTTTTTCAAATACATCAGCCTGTGTCAGGTTTAAATCATTTAACATTGCATCCAATGCTGTTTGTGTCTGCGGATTTATATCAAGTGTTGTCAGGAGTGTTATCACATTCCCTTTGACTGTGGTTAAATTCATATCATTGACGACATCACCAAGGCTTACTTTCCCGTCTCTGTCAAGATCAATTACCCCCTTGCTTGCAACTATAGGGTAGGTCGGTTGTGAAGCAAAACTGTACTTTCCGTTTGCCAGCTCAGTTGCAACTTGTCCTGAGGCATCTACTACATCTGCTCCGATAATCGGTCCTCTCTCAACTGTAATTGTAGTTGCTCCTGCAACCTGTTGTGCTGGATCCGTTGCCGTTGTGTTGGTTGAACTTCCACAGCCGCTTAATATTGCCATTGCTGCCGCAATGCTAAGAATAGAAATGTTTTTCATAATAAACTCCTTTAAAGTTTTGATAGTGCTACTTTAAAACAGTTTTATGAAAAAAAAATGAAGATTGAAAGATTTTTATGAAGATTTTTCTATTTTGTATCCTACCCCGCGGATACTTTTTATAAACTCTTTATTTTGAAGCTTTTTTCGAATATTTTTTACATGTACATCAACAAGATTGCTGTGTTTGACAGAATAATTGCTTTTGTTGATATGCTCACTTAATTGATAGCGTGTTAAAACCTGATTTGGATTTTTCATCATTAACTCCAAAAGATCAAATTCCGCAGTCGTTAATTCTATTTTTTCTTTTCCGACAAATACCTCTCTGTTGCTTTCGAGCAAAGTGACATTGCCAATAGTGATTTCAGTTTTTTTGATACTGTTTTCACGACGCAACAAAGCACGCACTCTTGCCAAAAGCTCCACTGTTGAGTATGGTTTACATAAATAATCATCAGCGCCACTGTCTAAAACAGATACTCTGTCATTGACTTCAGCGTTTGCTGAGAGCATAAAAACAGGTGTCTGAATGCCCAAGTCACGTATCTCTCTTAAAAGTATCAAACCATCACCGTCACCAAGATTCCAGTCGAGAAGAATCAGTGCATAATGGTTTTCATCAATCAACTGCTGGGCTTCTCTGTAACCAAAAGCAACATCACAGTGATACCCTTCCGCTTTGAGAAATTTTGCAAGTTGTTTTGCAACAATCACATAATCTTCTACTATTAAAATATTCATGACCGGGAGTTTTTTTCCTTAGCTTTTGAATTCGTCGATTGTTTTCTGTAAAGAAGAGGCAACCTGTACGAGTTTTTGCAAATCAGCTTCTATACTGACGACACTTGTGCCGTTCGCGGTGGAAAGGGTTTCTATCTTTCCTATATAGTGAATGATTTCTTGAATGTTTTGCGACATTTTTTCACTGTCATCTTTTGATTTGTTTGCCATCTGTGAAGAGGTTTGCATCGCTTTGGAAGTTGTCGTGATTTTTTGTTCCACATCATCAGATATATTGACAAGGGCTTCTATGTTTTGTGCATTGACTGTCATCTTGTCACTGACGTCATTGATAGCCTGCACAATGGTACTGACGTTGATGTCTATCTCTGCCAAACTTTTCTGGGTACGTTCAGCCAGTTTTCTGACTTCATCGGCAACCACGGCAAATCCGCGTCCGTGTTCTCCTGCGCGCGCAGCTTCTATGGCGGCATTGAGGGCTAAAAGATTTGTCTGTTCGGCTATCTCTTTGATGACACTTAAGACATCTTTGACCTGATCGGCATCATCTTTGAGAACCAGAAGTTCACCGGAGAGTTCGTTTTCACTCTCTACAAAATGTTCTACTTCACTGTTGAGTTTTGCCAAAGAGCTGTGTGCTGATTCGAGTTCTTTTTCGGCATTGAGAATCGTTTCCTGTGTAACAGTGGCTGCCTCTATGGTTTCATCTAAAATCTTTTGGATATCTTCTGTTTTTTGGCTTGCTTTGGAAACAATTTCTCTCTCCTGCTGTACCCCCTTGCGTATGACATGGGAGGAAATTTCTATTTCAGAAGCAATTTCATTGTTTTGTTCACCGAGAGATTTTACCTCATTTATGGTAGATTGTATCATCTCTATAAAGTGATTGACTTCATTGGCAGTTTCACCAAACTCATTGCCTTTTTTGTATGAGAGTCGTTTTGTCAGGTCTTTGTCTCCACGGACAAGGTCTGCAATTCTTTCTTTGAGATTGTTCAGCGGTGTAAAAATTTCACGGCTGAAAAAAATGAGAGCAACAATACTAAAAGCGATACCTCCGATAATCAAAGAGATGATAAGCGTTGTGTTTGTCTGTGTAATCTCTTCATCGTTTTTGTCAAGAGATATTGTCAAATCCATTGCTCCAAGAGCATACCCGACTTCTGCATTGTAGTGACACTGCAGACAGCGTTTTTCGGCTATCATAGGTTTTATCATGCGAATAATATGGTGCCCGTTTTCATTTTTTTCGATAATTTTTGTCTGTTTGTTTTGCAAAACTTCCTGTATAAGAGGATTTTTGGTATATTTTTCCTCCGGAGCATAAACAGCAATCACGGCTTGTGATTTTATAATCTTCAGGTCATCAATCCCGTCAATTTTTTTTGCACTTTCAAAAGCGGTCTGTACAACTTCAGGATCTCCCATCATCATACTTGTTGTCATCGTCTGAAAAATGGACTCACTCAGCATCTTTAGAGATTTTTTTGTTGTGCTGTTGGAAAGAGAATGCAGGGTCGAAGAGAGGTAGTAGGACATTCCGATGAGCCCGAGTATGCTCAGTGTGACAATGGAAAAGATGACTTTCGATTTTACCGATGTTAGCATAAAAATACCTTGTTAGTGAAATTTTTTAAATAATTATAGCCAAAGAAACTCTTTTCAAGATTACATGCTGTATATTAAATACTCAATCTGCTCCAAAAGTTCTTGGTTTTGTATGCTGTTTTGCACTGCGTAAGCAAGGGCACCACCTGCGCCAACACCCTCTTTTGCTTCGCCCTCGTCATACTTTTTGAGTATGGGTATCTGGGTTTTTGCAAAACTGAATGTTGTGTAGAGTGTATGGGGTGTATAGCTTAACTGCTCTAAAATATGGGCAATATCGGAGTTCTTGTCCTTTGTGACCCACTGCGTGGTTGCCAGGGTAATGTTGTCATGTTTGACCCGCATCAAAACATCTTCTCTGAGTCTGTCGGCGATTAAGAGACAGGCTGCCATCTGTGTTCCTCCTGCCAAAACTATTTCAAACCGCTTGGAAGCTTCAAGCAAAAATCCGGCACAAAAAAGAAGCATATTATCACTGACAATGCCAAGTTTTTCAAAATTGTCCATGTCACTGTTGATGAGACTGAGGGCTTTGTTGATTGTTTGACTCTTGATGTCGCTCGGTACATGGAAGAAACTTGAAGAAAAATCATCCGCACAGTCATAACCGAGTGCCAAGACGGAAGCGGTTGCTGTTGTTGTGCCTGCCGGGGTACTTTCTCCTAAAACCAGATAGTTGCCTTTGAGCTCATAGGCCTTTCCAAACTTCATGCCTTTTGCAAATATCTCTTTTGCATTGATATCGGCACCTTTGTCTATTGCCTGGGAGGGATGGATGTCAAAGTGGTGCGTGGTACAGTTTTTCGGCTGGGTGACAAACCCCAAATCCAAAATTTCTATAGTGCTGAAGGGTGTAAGATTATGTACCGCACGGGTAATAAGTGCAGGACTAGGGACACCTGTAGGTGTTTCGGCAAGCTCGCCCAAAGAGAAAACTTTTTCATGACTTATGTATTCGGCGTCAAGGGTAGGGGTAAGCGGAATCATCCCCGGAATCCCGGCCTGGGTGATCCCGTCTATTTCACAGGTCTTTGTGACACTTGCGGCAAGTAAAAAATCAGCTTTTCCCTCAGGAAGGGAGTCCAAATCGTTTGTCAGTATATTATATGTTTGCATTATAAGAATCTTTTTTCTAATTGTAACAAAAATTACAAATATTTTCTTTTGTTTCAATATATTTTGGATAGTTTAAGTTTTTACTGTTAGAATTAAAACTGATTTTAATTAAGAGGAGCATAGTTATATGTTGAAAAAAAGTGTTATTATAGCGTCGCTGATGGCGTTGGTTTTAGTTGGGTTTAGTGGTTGTAGTGCGATGAAGACAGCCGTAAAAAAGAGAAATCTTGATGTACAGACAAAAATGTCTGAAACTGTATTTTTGGAGCCTGTGAGCCCGGAAGAAAAGATTATCTACTTTGATATGAGAAATACTTCTGACAAGCAGGTTGATGTTAAGACTGCAATCGCTAACGAGTTTAGAGCCAAAGGCTATAAAATAACGAATGATCCAAAGAAAGCAACATATATGCTCCAGGGAAATATTCTAAAAGTCGGTAAAAGTGACTTAAGAGAAGCGCAGGCTATGATGGGCTCCAGTTTTGGTGCGGCATTAACCGGGGGTGCTTTAGGTGCTGCAACATCATACTCATTAGGCGGTGGCGGACGTACGAGTGCTGCGATAGGATTAGCAGGTGCTGCACTTGGTTTTCTTGGAGATGCCTTGGTAGAAGATACAGTATATGTAATGGTAACTGATTTACAAATCCGTGAGAGACCACTTGCTGGTGAAGTTGTAACACAAACACAGCAGGCATCTTTGGCACAGGGAAGCTCTACAAAAGTACAGCAAGACATTAAAGGCGGCAAAGTAAAATGGAAAACGTACCGTACGCGTATTATTTCAACTGCAAATAAAATGAATTTAAAATTTGACGAAGCACGTCCGGTTCTTGAAAAAGCACTTGCTCGTTCAATTGCAGGTGTATTTTAACAAAATCAGAAAGAGCAGTTTGTAAACTGTTCTTTCTACCCGTCCATAAGCTTTCTAGTCAATATCCACACCATCCCAGAATTCATCATAATCCAAATTAGTCAGTGCATTTTCATCTGCAAGATTTTTTTCAAGCAGTTTTTTCTGCTGTTCTTCAAAATAGAGTTCAAGGGCTTCATTGATAAGGGTACTTTCATCTTTTTTAAGGATTTGCGTAAATGTTTCCAGGTTTTGGAGGTTGTAGTCGTTAATAGTTATTTTCATAAAATATTTTAGCAAATTTTAGCCAAAATATACTAACTTTGACTAAATTTTGTAAGTCTTATTTTGTTTGGACAACTCTTTTATTAAGTGGCTGTGTCGGTCTTTCATTGTTTCTGTAGTATTTTCTTAAAGCATCGAGTTGTGATTTTGAGATGTTGACAGTATCTTTAAAAATATACCACTCTACACCTTCTGTACAAGGAGGTGTGGTAAAAGAGCCTTTGTAATGATAGTAGTGGTCGGTATCTTCTGGCAAGAGGTCATTGGGATTTATGGTGACTTTTGCTTTGGCATTGAGAATTTTTGTTAATGCAGGATTCTCTTCGCCCACTTCAAACATTACAGCTATAACAGCTACCGACCCGTCTTTTGCCATATGGACAAAATGCGCGACTGCATTGTATCTTCTGCCGTCAATTGTGTGCTCGCTCATACCGTGAAAATGAAACTGTTTTAATTTGTACTCTTTTGCGTGCAGTGAAACATAGCCTGCATCAACCGGGGTGACTTTAAGAGAGTGCCCGTTGTCCACAACAGTGGAAACACCTTTGTAGTCTTCGGAAAGTTTGATTGTGTAGCTATGGTCCAGTTGCTGTGTTTTTTCTGTTTCTATATTGATGGGAGACTGTTCTTTGCCCTCTTTGCAGGTTTTACTGAAGTGTCCCCAGTCCTGAGGGCCGTGTTTTGCATAGTCCCAATGTGCTTCAACACCGGCAAATGCCATTGTAGCACCTGCCATCAGTGCCAAAGTTGCTGTACTAAACTTTTTCATAAATTCGTTTCCTTATTTTAGGTGGGTACTCCTAAACGCCATTAAGTTAAGTATTTTTTTGGAACGCGGACTTCAGTCCGGGCTGAGAGCGGTAAGACTATTGCAACAGCCGGCACTGAAGTACCGGTTCCGAGAAAGCATTAATTTTCTTAACTTAATGGCAGTAGAGATGTCTTATATATTATAAGTTTAGGATACTTAATAGATACTAAATCAGGCTGTATAAATAAGTTTTTCGTGAATTGTGTTTCCGCTCAGTTCAACATATCGCATCGGGTACATGTCCAGATCAAGAGGACGGACAAAACCGCGTGTGACGACAACTTTGGTTCCCTGTATTTCTTTGACCGAGTCAATATGTTTGTGCCCTGAGAGTGTCAGAATCAGGTTAGGATATGGAAAGAGCCTTTTTTGCACTTCTAGTGTATTATTTAAAACGTATTTGTGAATATCTTTTTCTTCTGTGCCGCCCCAGTAGTTTGTATAGGGATGGTGGTTGAGTATCACTGTCGGTTTGTTCTGTTTGAGAACTTTTTCCGCAAAAGCCATTGTCTCTTGTGTGTAGGCTCCGTTGTTATGGTTTTCTATACAGCTGTCAAGCCCTAAAATATTGTAGCCCTTTGTTGCCAAAAGCCAGTCTTTCCCCTCTACATGTAACTCTTTTGCACTGCAGAACATATTTTTAAACTCTTGGAGATTGATCTGTTTGTCACCGCTTGGAAAAGACTCTTTGTTTCCTCTGACTGTGTAGTAAGGACAGTGAAGTGTGTCGGCAATCTCTTTAAATTTCAGTGCGTCACTGTCTTTGGGCGCATTGTTGTTAAAGTTGTCTCCGCCAAAAAGCACAAAGTCCAAATCTTTGTAGTTTTTGTTGATAAAGTCAGCCATAAGCTGCATCGCTTCGACACTGTCACTGTCACTCAGATCCATATGCGAATCTGTGACATGTATAAACTTCAGTGTTTTTTTCGAATCTGTCTGAGCGGCGGCCATTAAAGGCATCGCACCGGCGACTACTGCACTCTTTAAAAAGTTTCTTCGTGATATTTGTGACATTGTTTTTCCCTCTCTTTGTTTAAATATGCTCTACAGTAATGTAGCATCACTGACAATACATTTTCCCCCGTATGTCTCCAAAAACTTTTTAAGATCTTTTTGCATGTTCTCTAACAGTTCTTTTTTGCAAACACTAAAGACCAGGATATTGCTCAGTACATCCGAGACATCATCTGCTGTCTGAAAACCGTGACCCCCATAGCCTTCTACATCTTTGATGACAGTATACCCGCCTATCTTATGCTTTTTAAAAACTTTTAAGAGTCTCTTTATATAAACAGACTCAATGATGACTTCGATTTTTTTCATCTTTTACCCCCAAAATGTTGTTATCATATAATAGTACAACGGTATACCTAATGAAATGTTGAATGGGAAGGTAACTGCCAGACTTAACGGTAGATAGATTCCCGGATTTGCTTCAGGTACAGAGAGTCTCATAGCTGCCGGAACGGCGATATAAGAGGCACTCGCACTGAGCAGTGCCAAAAGAAAAGCATCCCCTTTTTCAATTCCGAAGAAATAGGCTACCGCTACAGCTACAGAGGCATTGACCATCGGCATAATGAGTGCAAATCCTATCAAAAACATTCCCACTTTTTTCAGTTCATGAATTTTTCTTGCTGCAACAAGACCCATGTCAAGAAGGAAAAATGCAAGCATCCCTTTAAAGAGCGTTCCAAAAAGTGGCTCCATAGAGTGCCATCCTTTGTCTCCTGTCAATATCCCAATGGCAAGCGCGCCTATAAGTAAAAATACAGAAGGGTTTAAAAATGCTTCCCGTAAAATTTCTTTTATACTGGTATTTTCATCTTCTGCGTCAGAACTTTTGGCAAAGAGTGCTGCAAAAACCAGGCCTATAACAATAGCCGGTGATTCCATGAGTGCCATAGACGCAACCATAAACCCGCCATGCGCAACACCTATAGTGTCAAGATAGGTAATCCCTGTAATAAAAGTAACAGCACTGATAGATCCAAAAGTCGCCGCAATGGCTATGGCATTATAAACATCTATTTTCATTCTTAAGATAAAAAAACTGTATACCGGGACAAGCATAGACATAACTACGGCGATAAGCAGGGCTTTAAAGATGTATGTACTGAGTCCGCTTTGGGAAAGTTCATGCCCACCGTGCAAACCGATTGCTATAAGCAGATACAGAGAAAACAGTTTAGGTAATGGCTGCGGAATAGTTAAGTCAGATTTTAAGAAAATGGCCAGCATTCCCAAAAAAAAGAACAAAACAGGTGGGTTTAGCATATTTTGTAAAATTATATCGATATTCATTTTTTAAACTCCTATTGCATAAAGGCGGTATCTGTTTATTTTCAGATTTTTTATCTGTAGTGTAGCAAAACAAACCTTTATCTTTATGTGGTTTATCCCTCCTTTTCCCCTAAAAAAGGAGGGATAAAGGTACGGTTTTTATTCGCCTTGCCCTAAAGAGTAGGCGCGTTCACCGTTAAGCATATAAAGGTTTTCAGTTTTGATAACCTCTATGCCTGCTGCATCAATTCTGTTCATCATATCTGTAATATCACTGTTACTTATGATATCTCCTTGGTTTTTAGCATAGTATCTACATCTCCAGTGGTCTGTCAGGAAAGTTTCCGGATGACCGTTCGGGTAGACTTTCTGACCACGGTTCGAGATCATTTTGAGTGCCATACCTGTATCTTTTGCCAGTTCAACCAGCTTGTCACCGATAGTATTAGCATCACAGTCATCTCTTGTAAAGATATCGACACCGATAAGATCCATTTTTTCGCTTCTTACATTTGAAAGAACAGGTTTTTTGATCTGAATCGCTTTGTCATATCTTACCGGAGCAAGTGTTGACGGCTCTTGACCAAGTCTCTCGATTACTGCATCAGCGAACTCTTTTGTTCCCACTTCAGTGTGTTCTTTGCCCTGCGCTTTAAGTTTTCTTGCAAGATCGTATGTCACGATACCGTCTTCAATGGTTTTCAACCAGGCATTGTGTACTTTTTCAGCTACTTCCGGTTGACCAACCTGAACCATCATCATCACGCCAGAGAGTAAAAGACCTGACGGGTTTGCTTTGTTCTTCCCTGCATGACGAGGCGCAGAACCGTGAATCGCTTCATACATTGCGATATCCGCACCAACATTTGCACCCGGAGCAATCCCTACAGAACCGGTCATAAGTCCAAGGATGTCTGTTGCAACATCTCCGTAAAGGTTAGGCATTAACACCATGTCAAAATCTTCAGGAGCATCTACAAGTTTTGCCATACCGATGTCTATAATCCAGTCATCCGCCTGAATTTCAGGGTAGTTTTTGGCAGTTTCGTAGAATACTTTTACAAAAAGACCATCTGTTATTTTCATGATGTTGTCTTTGATCATACATGTGATTCTTTTTCTGCCGTATGCTTTGGCATACTCAAATGCGTACTGGCATATTTTTTCACAACCCGGTCTTGTAATGATTTTAAGACACTGTGTTACTTCAGGCGTTTGCTGATGCTCTATCCCTGCGTATAAATCTTCTTCATTCTCACGAATAGTGACAACATTCATACCCGGATATCTTGAAGGTATAAACGGATCATAAGAGATAGCCGGACGAACATTTGCATACAAACCAAGTGTTTTACGGATAGTGACATTTAAACTTTTGTATCCGCCTCCCTGAGGTGTTGTAATAGGTGCCTTGAAAAGCACTTTGTTCTTCTTGATAGATGCCCATGCCTCATCAGTAATTCCTGAAGTATTCCCTGCAAGGTATACTTTTTCTCCAACATCAATGTGTTCCCACTCTACATCTGCACCTGCAGCATCAAGTACTCTGATACTCGCATCCATAATCTCCGGACCGATTCCGTCTCCGCGTGCTACTGTAATAGTTCTTTTTGCCATTTTAATTCTCCTTAATAGAATTCTTCTTCATAATATTTGAGAAATCATCATTTTGATAATGATTTCCACCTGCATTTGAAAACATGCCGGTATTTTAATAAAAATAAAAGATTAAGTCTTTACAGGTTTTATTATTAAAATTATCTATTTTTAATCTGTTTATATGCAAATATTATTCTATATATCTTCAATTTTTATTTAAAATATTTACTTTTGGAAAATTAACACTTCTGAATGTGCCTGTTTAAAGGGGTTTGTGTTAAAACTTGATTGAGAGGTAAAAGCTTAAATCAAAATGATTGTCGTCAGAGAGATATTTGTTCTTTTTGTAGATGGCATAGGGTGGTTGGGTTGTTGTTTCGTATTCACTGTTTGGAAGCCATTCGGTGTAAACCCAGTATAAAAAGTGCAAAAAATCTCCATCGGCACCGGTAATGTCAAATTTGGCATAGACACCTTTTGCAATGTTGAGTTTTGGCAGTCTTTCGTAATCAATTTTGCTTTTATCATTGACTTTTATGCAGGCGACATACTGGCACTCTTCGAGGTGGGTGACGGTAGGGTTGTCATGAAAAAGGGCGATATGCTCGTAATCTTTAATGTTGTTGCTGTAGGTCCATGTCTGCACTTTCTGCCAGGTTTGTTTGATTTGGTCATTGTATCCGTTGTGCCGCATATAGTAAACTTCGATTTGGGGCATATTGACTATAGTCGCTTCAATGTTGTTATAGGTGGCATTGGAAGCGATTGCTTTTTTTGATTCTGCAAGAATTGTTTGAGAGTATGCTTTATGCCCGCCTTTTTTCCATGCCGTAGGGGTCATGGAAAATCTCTCTTTAAAAACACGGATAAAAGAGGTCTGTGAGCTGTATCCGCATAAAGCGGCTATCTGGGTGATAGTGGAATATTTGTTTGTCAGCAGCAAAGAAGAGGCTTTTTGCAGTCGGATAGATTTGATGCTTTCATAAATATTTCTTCCGAAAACCTCTTTGTAAATTTTGTGCATATAGACTTTGCTGATGTTAAACTGCTGGGCCAACTCATCCATATTGATGTCTGTATCTATATTTGTGTATATATAGTAGAGTATATCGTTTGAGATTTGTGTTTTTTTATTGAGTGTTTCTCGCTTCATAATGTAATTATTGCATAATTCGGGTTAAAGGAGTTTGAGTGCTTTTTGCACATCTTTTTTTTCTATTTTCTCTTTGCCTCTGCCAAAATGGGCTTTTTTCTTTATTTTGCCAAAG
This sequence comes from Sulfurimonas sp. SWIR-19, assembly GCF_020410885.1. GTDB lineage: Bacteria > Campylobacterota > Campylobacteria > Campylobacterales > Sulfurimonadaceae > Sulfurimonas > Sulfurimonas sediminis. Next base: position 105,955 of record NZ_CP084578.1, read on the forward strand.
TAAGATGTGTCACCGCCTAGCTTTACATGTAAGGCAAGTGCCATAGCGGTGATGGGATGTCCTGCATTTGGGCTTTCGTGCTTTTTGCCGTCTGCATAAAAAGCAAAAATGTTTTTTTGTTTTGCAAGGAGCATGATGAGCAGTGCCGTCAGCCGTGAGGGGATGAAGTTTGCAAAGTCATCGAGTCTTGCCGCACATTTTCCGAATTTTTCGTATTTTTCATTTTTGTAGCCGACCATGGAGTCCATTGTGTTGATGGCTTTGTAGATGATAATGCCCGGCAGATTAAAAAGCAGCAGATAAAAAATCGGGGCGACAACACCGTCACTCAGATTCTCCGCATAGGTCTCAATCGCCGCCTTGTAGACGTCACTCTCACTCATCTCTTGCGTATCGCGTGATACCAGCATGGCAATCGCCTCTTTTTTGTTCTTTACATGTAAGACATTCTCAACAGCATCACGAAGCATCTTGTGTGCGATAAACATGGAGGCTATCAACGAACTGATGAGAATGTTTAAAAAGGAGTTGAAAAACTGCAGATAGAGATAAAGCGAAATACTGAAAAAACTCACAATCCCCAGCACAAACAGCACTAACAAACAGCCGCGTGTTATAGAATCTTTGTAAAATTTCTCTTCAAAAAAAGTGATAATCTCGCCTATCACAATCACCGGATGTTTTATGAAAGAGAACTCCCCGAATTTTCTATCGATGAGGTAGGCAAAGAGTGCGATGAAAATGTTATGTATCATGTAGTGCCTTTTGAATAGCGTCTATGTTTACATGTAAAGTAATATGCTCGGCAAAATCGGCAATGGCATCTTTTTTAAATGCTTTAAAATTGTAGCCTTTGTACTTTTTGTTGAGTCCGTGAAAGACTTTATAGCGAAAGGCATCATTCTCAAAAATTCCGTGTACAAAAGTACCGTAGAGGTTTTTCTTTTTTTTGGAACGTTTTTTGGCGACCGCGTTATGGATCTCATACCCCTCTACCATAACGCCCTGCAGGTTATAACAGCCTTTTTGTACAATTTTTTCTTTTTGAAAAACAACATTTCCTTTGAAGCGTCCAAATCCCTGTGTCATCTCTTTTTCTGATTCTATATGCTCCGGGTCAAGAATCTTTTCAAACAGCATCTCATACCCTCCGCAGATTGCTATGATATGTCTGTTTTTATCGTGTAAGAGAGTTTCAAAGCCGCGTTTTTTCAGCCAAAGCAAGTCATCGACAACCCGCTTGCTTCCGGGAATGATGAGCAGGTCATAATGCTTGGCTTCACTTACACTGGCAACAAAGTTCAGCTCAATTTCCGCATCAACAACAAGAGGCTCAAAGTCGGTAAAGTTACTGATGTGCGGGAGTTTGATAACGCCGACTTTTATGATGGAGTGAGAAGTGTCCTGTGTGTAGCCCATCAGCGAAGCAGAGTCTTCAAAGCCGAGATTAAAAGGGCGAAAGGGAACGACGCCTAAAACTTTGATGCCAAAATCTTTCTCAATGATTTGGACTCCTTCATCAAACAAAGACATATCTCCCTGAAATTTATTGACAATAACACCGATAACGTTTTTACGAAGCTGTTTGGGCAAAAGATGGTACACACCGTAAATGGAGGCAAAAACACCGCCTCTTTGAATGTCTGCGACAAGCACTATTTTTGTCTGAAACTCTTGTGCCACATAGATGTTTGAGAGGTCTTTGTCCATCAGGTTGAGTTCAACCGGACTGCCGGCCCCCTCGGCGATGATGCAGTCATACTCTTTTTGCAGGGCAGTAAATGCCTCTTTGACGATGGGTCTGAGCCGTTTCATATCTTTGTAGTAGCTCCAAACATCGGTATCGCCGACACTTTTGCCGTTGATAATCATGTGGGCTCTGCTCGCTCCGCCTGATTTTAAGAGTATGGGATTAAAAAGCGGGGTTGTTTTGAGCCCAATCGCCTCAGCGGCAAAGGCTTGAGGAATGGCAATCTCTCCTGCTCTAATGTCTGTAACAAGAGAATTATTTGAGACATTCTGTGCTTTAAAAGGGGCAACACGAATTCCTCTGTGGTGCAAAAGATAGGTCAAGGCAAAGCTAAGCGTGGATTTGCCTGCATCACTGCTTGTGCCAAAGATGCTCAAAGAGTGCATTGTTTAGTCTTGCCACAGCATATTGAGTTTGTCAAGATTCTCAAGGAAATTATCCGGTTTGACATAACCGTTGATGATGAGCAGGGTTTTTTGCGTATCAGGGTCTATAAGAAACGTACGCGGGCTAAAAGGTGCCGGAAATTTCTCAGCAGGGTACTCTCCCTCATCAAAGTTTTTATACACAAGCACAACAATCACCTCTTTTTTCAGGCGCGCATGTACTGTGGGGTCGGTAAATGTACGGTCTTCCAGACGGTCACACCAGGGACATTCGGCTTTGGTGACGACAAGCATCAGCGGACGATGCGCTTTTTTTGCCTTGGCAAGTGCCGTGTAATAGTCACGCTCAAAGCCCATTTTTTGAGCATATTCGTCCAAGTCGGCGCGTCCAAAGAGGCTAAGGACTAGCAATAGCATACTAAGTATGATTTTCATCTGTTTCTCCATTGTAAGTTGTAAGCGCATATTTGAGCGCTGCATGTGAACTGCTGTCTTTGACGGCAAAGCGGAGCCATTCGTCTGTAAGATAGTCAAAACTCCCGCAGGTTCGCACAAGTATCTTATGTGTGAGCAGGTGCGTAAATATTTCCTCCGCTTTTGGCGAGTGCACTAAGATGAAGTTCGCATCACTCTGGACAATTTGTTCAAACAGCCCACAACTTTTTAAAATTGTAAGCAGTTCCTGTTTTTGGCGTACATGTAAGGCTAAGCTTTCGTTTTTAAAGGCTTCATCCTGGAGACGTTCTTTCAAAAACTCCACATCAAGCGAAGAGATGTTCCAAAGTGGCGGCTGCAGTTTTTTGATATTTTTTTTGTGTGAAAAAACAGCCCCTATCCGCACTCCCGCACAGCTGTAAAACTTTGAAAACGACTGAACGATATAGAGCTTTTTGTACTCTTGTATCATCATGCGAAAAGAAGGGTGCCCTTCAAATTCTAAAAAACTCTCATCTAAAATAATAGTGCACTTTTTCTTTTTCCATTCTCTAAAAAGTGTTTCAATCTCATAAAAACTTCCCTCAGGTGTGGCAGGATTGACAAAAATCACAATAGACTTTTTCTTTACCGGAGCATCTAAATTTTTAATACGGTTGATTTTGTAAATATTTTTTTTACTTCGCAAAGCCGCCTTTTCATACTCTCCGTAAAGTGGTGCATAGAGCAGGACATTTTTTTCTTTTAAGGAATCAAGAAGCGCATAAATAGCAGCCGTAGCTCCATTATAAAGCGCAATCTGTGATTTTTTCAAAGCATATTTGTCTGCAATGATTTTTTTCAGTGCTTTGTAGCTGTTCTCAGCATACTTTGCAAGAGTGGCATTGTTTACATGTAACGCAGTCTGGGGTTGATAAAGATTGATGTTTGATGAAAAATCAATAATTTCATCACTGCTGCACCCGAGTCGTTTTGCATACTTATATATATTTGCACCATGTTTCATACGCGGATTTTACCAAAAGTTTACTAATTTTATTTGGTTTGAGAGAAAAACTTTAATCGACATTTTGTGTGTTATGTACGGATATTGACAAATAACACACAAAATATATGGTTATTTTCGTATACAAGATTAAACGAACACTTTATTTTTAAGCAAAAGATGATTTTTTTGATAAAAAGTACATAATTGTTTGAATTTGTTGGACTTCTTAATAATTAACACACATTTTGAATGATAGCTAATTGTGTGATTTAAGGTTATTCTGCCTATAATATGTGTTAATAAGTAGTTATCTTAAAAAAGGAAAAAAATTGGAAACAGGGATAAGTGTTTTAATTGGTGTTATTGCTACATATTTTTTCGCAAAATATTATTTTGAAAAAAGTATAAATAAATCTTTAACACCCTACATAGATTTCACATCATCAATTTTAAGCAATATTGATGATGATGTTAAAAAAGTTTTAGATATTAAATATAAGGGTATGAAGGTTGATAATTTAACTGAAATACAATTATTAGTCGCTAATACTGGCGATATCGCAATTAGAGATTTAATACATCCTTTAGAAGTTCAACTACCAAATAGTATTAGTATTATAGATGTTGTTATACTGTATATTTACCCAGAAGGTAGAGAAGTTAATTTAAAACTTGAAGAAAATAAAATAATTTTAAATTTTGATTTATTAAATCAAAAAGATTTCTTTGTTGTAAAGTTCCTTTTTGATGGAAAATTAAGGGTATCAGATTTTAAGTTTAAAATAGTAGTTGATGACCTACCTCCAATTATAACAGCAAAAAGAATGCCTTATGACTTAATTGAAGAAGAAGCTAAAGAAACAAAAAAAAGTTCTTTTGATTATGGTGAAATTATTTCTGGTATTGTTCTACTTACAATAGGCTTTTCTTTGTTTTATACAGCTTATTCATCTAATCTAAATTTTCCAGATATACATATTAAAACTTTTTTTGAAGATATAGAAAAAATTAATATTGATGATTTACAATTAGGTATATTTACAAAATGGATTTCATACTTAATGGGTATTGCATTATCTTTCGCAAGTCTTGCCCTTTTGTTTGGTTTTATTGAAAAAATAAATCCATTTAGAGATAAAAATACATTTGTTTTGCCAAAAGAAATTTACAAATCAAAATCATTACTTTTAAAACAAGATAATATTATAGAGGATAACAAAACAGAGTAGCCAATAAATTACCTAGCGGAAATTTATTGGCTATCTTCGATCGTTGTCTGAACGCTTCGCATTCAGACAACGGCAGCGCGGGTTGAACACCCGCTTATTGTCTGCTGCATCCGCATCAGACAACAACCGGGAGGAGTGGACAACCAAATCTGAAAATTACATTTTCATATTCAGTCGCCACTCACCCGCGCTGCCGTTATACATCCACAGAAACTTATCAAAAATTTTACAATTTAATATAAAAATGATATACTTCTTATATGAAATTTGAATATGATATAAAAAAGAGCTTATCAAATAAGCAAAAACACGGTATTGATTTTGAAGAAGCTAAACTTCTTTGGAATGATGACAATATGGTTGAAATTAGAACATCTTACGAAGATGAAGAAAGATTTATCACTATTGGCAAGATTACTGCAAAAATTTATGCAGTAGTAACAACATACCGTAAAGAAAATATAAGAATTATATCTGCACGAAGAGCAAGAAAAAAGGAGATTGAAATCTATGAAAGCTGAAGAATTTGATAAAATATTTGATGATAATGAAGAAGATATCATTGATTATCTTGATATGTCAACAATAAGAAGACCAAACTTGGAACCAAAAAGAATTAATATTGATTTTCCTGCTTGGATGGTGAAAAAACTTGATGAAGAAGCAAAACATATTGGTGTGAGCCGTCAGGCTATAATAAAAACTTGGCTAGCTGACAAGATTATGCAAATTGAGCATCATAAAGTAGCTGTATAACAAGTACGAGGAGACCAATAATTTACCCTATCGGGAAAATTATTGCTCACGAAAAACGTTATCCGCTCACTGCGCCCCCGTTATCTCCTTGCAAAAACTTCTAAAACATTGTAGAATACATAGTATATACATATTTCGGAGAATAAATGTTTAAAAATAAAAGCATCATGTACAACTATGAAAAGAACTCCCTCTTGAAAAAAGAGAGAGGCATTGGTTTTGAAGATGTGATTTTATCATTAGAAAATGGTGATTTACTGGATGATATTTCTCATCCAAATAAAGAAAAATATCCCAATCAAGATATTTTTATCATTTTTATTCGCATAAAAGAGTATGTTTACTTAGTTCCTTATGTTGAGAACGAAGATGAAATATTTTTAAAAACAATTATTCCATCACGAAAGATGAATAAAAAATATTTAAAAGGAGTCAAAAATGGCTAATTTAGACGAATTTGAACTTGATATTTTATCAGGTGTTGAGAATGGAGAGTGGGAGACTAAGGGAAATATTGATGAAAGAAGAGTTCAACTGCAATCCATCATAAAACATCAAAAGAAAAAAGCTATTTCTATTAGAATTTCTGAAAATGATTTATATGAACTTAAAAGAAAATCTTTAGAGAGTTCTATCCCTTATCAAAATTTAATTCAGATGCTTATTCATCAATTTACTACTGATAAAATTAGATTGAGTATATAAAAGATAACAAAACAGAGTAGCCAATAAATTACCTAGCGGCAATTTATTGGCTATCTTCGACTTCCCCCTCCACAACAACTTTCCAAACTTGACAAAAATAGTATAATTTTTATACTTGAAGATAAAAGGATTTATGTGAAATTTGAGTATGATGAAAATAAAAGTCAAATCAATAAACAAAAGCATGGAATAGATTTTGTCAAAGCATAAAAACTTTGGCAGGACGAAGATACACTTGTAATTCCTGCAAATATTGTTGATAATGAAATTCGCTATGCTCTCATCTCAAAAACGACAAGACCAAATGCTCTCAAAACAGATACTAAAAAAGTAAATGTTGATTTCCCTCAATGGGTAATAGAATCCTTAGACAAAGAAGCAAAGAAAATCGGTGTTACAAGACAGTCTATCATTAAAGTTTGGATAGCTGAAAGACTTAAAAAAGAGACTGGACATTTGCAAGTAAGTTAACAAAGCAAAGTAACAAATAAATTACCCAGCGGCAATTTATTGGCTGTCTTCAGTCGTTAGCATCCTCAAAAATTTAATCTTGCTTAATTTAAGTTCTCTAAACGGGAACTATGTTATAATTTGCCTATGAGAATAATTTCAAAGAAAAAACTAAAAGATTTTTATGAGCAGTCAAAATATACAGACTCTAAAAGTTCTTTAGAAGCTTGGCATAAAGAGGTCTTAAAACTTAATTGGAACACATAAACAATACGATAAAGTCAATATGGAGGATCTATAAGATGAATATTAAACCAATCAAAAATGAACAAGACTACAATGATGCACTTCAGAAAATTGAAGCTTTAATGAGTGCCACACCAAATACGCCTGAGATGGATGAGTTAGAGGTGTTAACAACTTTAGTAGAGGCTTATGAAGAACAACATTATAAAATCGATGCACCTGACCCAATAGAAGCTATTAAGTTTAGAATGGAACAAGAGGGTTTAAAGCAAAAAGACTTGGTTTCTATTGTTGGAAGTAAGTCTAGAGTATCTGAAATTTTAAATAAAAAAAGAAAACTAACTATTGAGATGATTAGAAATTTACATAAGCAATTGCATATACCAATAGAGAGTCTTTTTTTAGATTATAAAACTAACTGTGCTTAAATGCTAACAAACTAGAGTGGTCAGAAGAAGCTCTTGAAAAAAATCATAATAATGCTCATTTTAGTTAATTCACTGTTTTCTAGTGATTATCAATATGAAGAAGAAAGAGATACTCCGGAATATGAGAACTACCAATGTGATGGAAGAGAATATTGCTCGCAAATGACCTCATGCGAAGAAGCGACTTATTTTATAAATAATTGTCCAAATACCAAAATGGATGGAGATCATGATGGTGTTCCATGCGAGAGACAATGGTGCAAAGGCTTGTAATATAAAGCTGCATGATGCCGATTGACTTGTTGCCTTAGATTTTAGGAGGCATTATACATTTCTTTGGCACGTTTTGTTTTTTTGTCGTGGTTTATTCGCAGTAGGGCATAAAAGGCTGCTGCTGTGTTGCGCTGTTTTTGCAGCTCTGCAGGGGTGATTTTTCTCTTTTTCTTTTGGTTGTATGTTGCTAAAAACACTCTTGTAAAAAGCTGTCTGTTTTTTGGATTAAAAGAGAGCAGCGCAACGGCGGTGTCAAATGCAAACTCTCCCAGCCCACCGTCTATAAAGTCAAATACGGCGATGTTGTTTTTATGAAAAAGGGTGTTGTCTTTGAAGATATCTCCATGGATGAAGCCTTCCTCCTTTTGACGTATATTTTTCACACATGAGAGCTTTTTATAATAGGCGTAATGATTTTTTTTGACAAAGCCAAGCATCTTGTTTATTTCATAGGCTGCTAAAAAAGGGCGGGCATTTGTAAAGTCTTTGCTCTGGTTGTGAAACTCTGCCAAAAATCTTGCAAGTGCTTGAATATGAAAAAGTTTTGTAGTTTTTGGCATGCTGCCTTGGAGTTTTGTATAGAGGTACCAGCCTTTGTTTTCTTCTAAATACTGCGGTGTATTGAGCTTACATGTAAGCAGATGCTCTAAAAGCGCCTGCTCTGTTTGAACCTTCTTTCCCATTTCTCTTTCATATTTTTTTAAAATATAGGCATCAGAACTGTTTTTTACAATGTAGGTTGTGTCCATGATGCCGTTTGTTGTGGGGATGATTTGTTTAAAATCATACTTTGGAAAAAGTTGGCATAATTGTTTGAGAGTAAGCTCTGTTTTGACACCCATTTAGATCTGGCAAACTTTCATAATCTTTGCCCAGTCCAGGTCAAAATGTTTCTCGACATAGGCTCTGTGATGTGGTACACTGCATCCGGAACAGTCCTGATGGATTGCTTCGCCGTAAATGCCCTGTTTGCCGTCTTTTGATTCGATGGCGCAATAACTAAACTGTGTTTTGTCTTCTGTTTTTTTGAAACCCTCGTCATTAAAACGGAAATTCGGACAGGAACAGAGGTAGCAGTTGAGGCTCTCCATATCATGGCATTTTTTGTTTTTGGCATACAGCGGGCAAAAATCGACCTCTTTTTCTTTCATGTTTTCAAAATCAAAGTAGTCGATGATCTGTTGTTTGTTTAGCCCCTGCTGTAGGAGTTTGTCAATTATTTTTTTATGTGCCTCTGCGTGTTCTTGCACCCATGTTTCATAACCCATATAGATTCCTTTGTTAGCGTTTTTGCGCTCTTGAGATGATAAGATAGATAAAAAACGGTCCGCCAATAATGGCGGTAATGATTCCGATAGGCAGTTCGCTCTGTGTCTGCAGTGTTCGTGAAACTGTATCACTCAGTACCAAAAAAAGACCGCCAAAGAGTGTTGTTTTTATGATTCTTTTGCTGATGTTTACAGGATAGAGTTTATGGACAATATGAGGCACAATTAATCCGACAAAACCGATAGGTCCGCTGATGCTGACAAGAGTACCGATGGCAAAAGAGGAGATGACAAGCAAAATAACAGTGACTTTTTTTGTATTGACTCCTTTGAGTTGGGCCTGGTCTTGCGAAATACTCAGAAGCTGCAATTCAAACCGGTACATGTAAACAGCGACGAAGAGTATGATGGCAGAAAAGCTGATGATAAGAGGATACTGCCAGCCGATAACGGAGAGAGAACCCATGGTAAAACGAATGAGCATATCATTTTGCATCGCACTGCCAAGATAGAAGATGACCATTAACAGGGCACTGTAAAAAAGTGAAAGTGCAATACCTAAAAGTAAAAGAGATTCCGCATGACTCTGGCGTAAAAACCTGGAAAGATACAGGAGTAAAAAGACAGTGAACAAGGCGCCAAAAAATCCAAAAACAGAAATGGCGGCAAAACCGAAAAGGAGAGTGCCGAGTGAAAGTTTTATGGCAATGCCCGCACCCAAAACCGCTCCGCTCGATATTCCCAAAGTGTAAGGCGTCATCAGGGCATTTCTAAAGAGCGTTTGAAACAGCAGTCCGCTGAGTGCCAAAACAGCACCTGCAAAAAAAGTAAAAAGTACCCTGGGAAGACGCAGATCAAAGAAAATTTGTGCATCAAGAGAGTTTGCATGGAAGATGTTCTGCAAATGCAAATCAACAGAACCGACAAAAGCCGAGAGTAAAAATACCGCTGTCAATGCCAGCCAGATAAGTTTTCTAATCATACTTCACCGCCAAGGATGCAAATTTGACACCGTAAAGCTGTTCAAGTGTAGTATCATGAAAAAACTCTTTTTCGTAGTAAATTGCCGATTTGTTTTTTAGAAAAAGAACAGGCGTATTAATGTAGGCGGCAAGATGCAGATCATGGGTGATAAGTATGACAGTATGTTTTTTTTTGAGCTCGTTTATATGATTTGCAATTATTTTTGAATTGTGCGGATCGAGATTCGCCGTAGGTTCATCAAAAATAATGATTTTGCTTTGCTGCGTGAGTGCCTGTGCAATGAGGGTCAGCTGTTGTTCTCCTGAACTGAGTTCACTGACAAGATGTCGGCCGAGATGCGAAATATTTAAAAAGGAGAGCATTTCTTTTGCAATTTTTTTATCTTCATCAGAGTAGTCAAAAAAACTTTTTTTATAGGCAAATCTGCCTAAAACCACAAATTCGCTCACCGATATGTCCGGATCATAAATTTCGAGTTTTGCAGGAATATAAGTAATGAGTTTTGCTTTTTCATTGAGAGAAAGTCTTTGTATGTTTGTATCTTCAATCACTATTTCACCTTTGTACGGAACAAGAGAACAGATAGCTTTTGCCAGTGTACTTTTACCCGAACCGTTTGCACCGAGAATACTCAGGTGGGTATCTGTCTCCAATGAAATGTTTTCAAAAACAGTTTTGTTTTCATAGTTACATGTAAGCGCACTGAGTTTAATCATTCATTTGCCTGCAGAGCCGTTGGATGGTTAAGGCCACTCTTTGCGAGGGAATATGCAGATAATCTTCATCAACAACAGAAATTTTTTTGTTTTTTGCGGCTTCGGTTGGCAGAGCATACCAGTTTTGCAAAGCTTTTTTCACATTGACATTGGGCTCGGTGGCATGTGAATGTAAAATGATAATCTGCTCCGGGTTTAAAGCAATAACATTTTCGTAGTTTAAAACAGGCTGGTTTGTTGTGTGTGCGGTGTAGGCGTTTGTGTTGCCACAGGCTTTGATGATGTCATCAAAAAAGATGTCATGCCCCGCTATATAAATGCCGTTTCGCAAATCTTCTTTGAGCCCGTAAACGATCATGACACTGTGCGGATGTTTGGATTTCTTTGCGTTTGTTAGTGCGTTAGTTATGTTTGTATTGAGTTTTTTCGCGTTCTCTTGCGCAGAGAGGGTTTCGCCGAGTTTTTTTATGGAATTTTGTATGTCAGACAAGGTTTTGAGTCTGAGCATCAGTGTTTTTATATGAAATTTTTTCAGTCTGTTTAATGTGTTTTGATTGAAAGTCTGTCCGACGACAAGTGTAGGAGAAAGGGCTATGATTTTTTCTATGTTGGGCGTTTGATATCCTCCGATAACAGGCAGTTTTTGTGCTGCTTTTGGATAAAGCGAATAACTGCTTGTGGCAACAAGTAGATTGTCGCGATGCAGACCGTAAATGATTTCGGTGATGGATGGGCTAAGAGAGACAACCCTCTCATTTGCCCAAAGATTGAGTATAAAAAAGGAGATAAGGAGAAAAATTTTTATACTCACGGGTCCTTCCTTTTAGTATTTTAGATTAAAGCCAAAAATAGCCGTTGTCGTAAAGTTTACAGGGTAAATGGCATCATCTCTAATCCATAAACCGTTTTTTTGATTAAAAAGATTGTTTATTTTAACAAAAATTTCGTAATCTTTTTTTGCATAGGTACAGGAAAGATCCGTACTTGTGTATGCTTCCTGTTTTTGTGCAAAGTTGTTGTTAAAATCATTGGCGGCATAGGCTGACGAGCGATAAACTTCAGTAAGGGCAATTGTTGTATGTTCGTTTGGCAGATAGTTGAGCGTTGCTTTGATGTTGTGGTTGCTGACACCCGGCAATTCATTTCCTGAATAGTCTTCGCCGTTTTCGATTTCATCATCTATAATTGCTTTCACATAATTATAGTTAAAAATTACATTGAATTTTTTCGAAAGAAGGTATTTGTCATACAAATCAAAACCGTATTTATGTGATTTGTCAATATTTGTATTTTTTGAATTTACATAGGTTGGATCCGCATAGTAGTAGATTTCATCATTCATACCAATATAATATATTGATAATTTAAGTTTATTGGTCGTTGTTATTTTGTTGTAACCGAGTGTATAACTGTTGGACTTTGACGGTTTGATAAACTGGTTAAACGTTCCACCATAATTAAAGAAACGATCGATATTTGGTGCCTGATACCCTTTTGCATAATTAAAAAACAGTGATTGTTCCTTGTCAAGCATATAGTTGTATCCAAGTTCTATACCGTGCAATGTGTCATCCTGACTGAGTATGTTTCCTGCAGACGGAGCATATTTATAGGAAACTTTTTCGTATCGGTACCCGGCTTTGAGTGTTGTTGCTCCTAGATAGATGTTTGTTTTGACAAATGCAGCCTGATTTTTCTTGGTTGTTCGATTTGTAGAAGCTTTTCTTGTACCGTCAAACAAATAGCCTCCTCCGATAACTTCATAGTTCTCTTTGATATACTTTAAAACAGTATCTGCCGAGTTGTAGCTGTATGCAAATTCACTGCTATAGGTAATGTAGTTTGAAGTTTTATACTCATGATTGTAGTTCATATCTAAAGAGAGCGTATCTGTAACATCATAGGTAAGACCTGTTCCGATGACATCACTGCTGGCTTTTTGATGGACACCTGCGAAAAAAGAGTTGCTTTTTTGTGTCGGATCTTCATTGTATTGGTCCAGTGTCAGACTGCTTGCATACCAGACATCTATATTTGATGTCAGGGCATTTGCTCTGAGTTCTAAATTTTCAAGTGCCTGGTAGGCGATGTCAAAACTGAAATTTGAAAATTTATTTTCAGCCTTGTTGCCATTGTTGTCAATATATCGAATACCTCCGTGCTTTTGAACTTCTCCATTGAGATTGTAGGAAAGTTTATCGTCGATATGCCCTATGTTGAAAGTTCCGTCAAAAGTATTGTAGCTTCCTGCATAGAACCCCACCTGCGTACGGTCTGTTTTTTTTGTTATTATATTGATAACACCGGCATTTGCACCGTCTCCAGCCTCAACAATACCGCCTGCTTTGATGATTTCTATTCTCTCAATCGCATCAGGAGAAATACTTGCCAAAAGCTGTGGCACTCCGTCGATATTGTTTAATCTTCTTCCGTTTACTTTTATGACAATATTTTCATATCCGTCTCCAATCCCAAAACCGCGCATGTCAATTTTCTGAGAAAAAGGGTTTCCGTAAGAGGGCATTGTAATTACAGAAGTCTGCTGGTTTAAAAATTCATAAATATTTTGCACATGGGCTTTTTCTATATCTTTGGCAGTGTAAACCTCTACAGCATCTGTAGACTGTAACTCATCTGTTTTTATCGCAGTTGCAGTGATTTCTAATGGCGCAAGAGTAATTTCCTGGGCATGAATCTGGCTCAATAGAGCGACACTCAGAAGTGAAAGTTGTATTGTTTTTTGCATATGTATCCTTTGCGTTTTATGGTTTGTGCTTTTTTCAAAAGCAAGATTTTAATCTCTATATCATTAAGTTGACATCTTTTCCGGAACCCAGACTTTAGTCTGGGCCGTGCGTCTTGAAAGGCTAAGGCCTGGGTTTCGAGAAGTATCTTAGGTTTTAGAGAAATTGCCGGGTAGAGTTATTTTGCAGGAGGAGAATTGATTTTTAATTTAAGAGGTTTTCCGTCAAGTGTGCTGAGAGAACTATAAAGTGCTGTGATTTTTTGCACAGATATATATGCCTGGATTGCTGCTAATGTAAAGTAGTTTTTACCGAAACCTTTAGGCATATTTTTGGGAGTCCTCTTTTGTTTTTGAAATTTTAGCTAAAATACTCTTATGAAACTTTCACATTTAAAACAAATTACTGATTATTTACAAAATTTTAAAAAAATCTCTGCTGCATTTCGGGTGAGTGACAGCATCATTAAAATTGTTTTTGACAAAAATGATGCCCTCTATTTTAATATGCAACGCTCAAATTCAAGCATTTTTAAGTGTGAAGAGTATCCGCGTTCCAAGGTCTACAATGCTCCTTTTGATGTTATTTTGGCCAAGCGTTTCAACCGTGCAAACGTCTTACATGTAACGCTGCTTAACAATGACAAAATCATACGCATTAAAACTTCTCTGGCTTCGGCATACAAAGAAGAGATTACCTATCTGCAGATAGAATTTACAGGCAAATATACCAATGTGATTATTTTGGATGAAGACAATGTTGTGCTTGAAGCACTGCGTCATGTTGATCTGTTTTCCTCTTTTAGAGAAGTGCGAGTAGGCCAAAAACTGCTCGATGTCCCGCCTGCGCCTTTTGTGGCAAAAGAGTACCCGCTTGAAGATGTGGAGCAATTTTTGTACGAGGTATATGAAAAAGAGCAAAATGCAAAACTTGATAACCTCAAAAAGCAAAAAATTTCCCAGCTTGAGAAAAAACTGCAAAAACTGCAAAAACTTTATGAAAAACTTGATTCACAGGAGAGTCTGGAAAAAGAGGCAGAGGAAAATGGACATTTGGGGAATTTGGTACTCTCAAATGTGCAAAATATCAAACCCTATGCAAGAGAAATAGAACTGGAAGATTATGACGGTTCAAAAGTGCACATAGCATTACAAAAACGCTATCCCACGCCTTTTATGATAAGTGAAATGTTCTTTTCCAAAAGTAAAAAAGCAAAACAACGTGCCAAACATCTGCATATAGAAGAGGAGTCGCTGCGTTCTAAAATAGAACATCTCAAACGCTTTATACATGTAATCAAAGAGGCAAAAGATGTGGCAAAAATAGAGATGCTTTTGCCCAAAAAAGTGCAAAATAAAAAAGTCAGGCAAAATGACTCCATAGAAGTGTTTTGGATAGAAGGCTATAAGGTGCAGCTTGGCAAAAACGAAAAAGGCAATGTGGAACTGCTTAAAAATGCACGCGCAAAAGATATCTGGCTCCACATGAAAGACCGCCCCTCCGCCCATGTCATCATCACCACCGACAAGCAAAATCTCCCGCAAAACATTATTTTGGCAGCGGCAAGACTCTGCGTAGAATTCAGTACCACTTCAAAAGACCGCTTTTTGGTCGATTATACTCCAAGGCGAGAAGTCGCCATACAAAACGGGGCAAATGTGTTGTATAATAAGTATAAGACAATAGAAGTAGATACAAGAGCCTAGCAACAGTCGGCACTACAGTTCGGAACCCGTACTTTTTATGCTAAAGCATGACTTTTGAAAAAAACTAAATTTTTTTCTGCAGTGAGAACTGAGAGTGTCAGAAAGGTTGTAGCGGTCGGCACTGAAGTACCGATTCCGAGAAGTCACTACAGTTCGGAACCCATCCTTTAGGGTGGGCTGAGAATGGTGCAGAAGTAACAACAGCCGGCATTACAGTACCGGTTTTGTGAACCAAAAGCAAGGAGGATCGTATGAGTGTCGGATCTATCGGAAATGTAGTCTTGGTAAACCAAATGACACCTGCCGTCACACCTTTGCAGGGCAATCAATATGTCCGTTTTGATTTGCAAAATCTTGCCGCACAGGCTGCTGTGCAGGAGAAAGAAAAAGAGATAGAAGAGGTCAGGCCTACCGAAGAGAGTCATGCAATAGACCCGGACCGTGAACACCAAAGAGAAGAAGCAGATCAGGAAACAAACAATCTGCCAAAAAACCAGGGGCATGAAATTGTTGAAGAAGAGAGTGATGAAGAACCGGACGAACCACTGCATCTATTAGATATTAAAGTCTGATTTGATATAATCTTACATTTGAAAATTTACAGGGATATTTATGAGCATTTTAAGAGATTCCAAAGAGAGGATTGTTACAGGCTTAGCATTGTTGGTAGTTGTGCTGATTGTCGGACTGATAGACAATTTTTTTGTTATGTGGCTGTTTTTAGGCGCTGTCTATTTACTGGCTTTTAAAGAGGCTGTGGTGCTTTTTGGTGTAGAAAAAGACAATCTTCTGCCTTTTGCCGCACTTTTATGGCTTATAGCCGCTTTTTATCCTTACGGGGATGATTTGTTTGTACTTGCAGGTGTCGGTTATGCCTCTGCCGTGGCGTATGACAAAAACCTGAAATGGGTTGACTTTTTGCCGTTTATCTATCCGACGGCAGGGCTGCTATTTATTTTAACAATGTATGAAGAGTATGGCGTACTGTCACTTGTCTGGCTGCTGGGTGTTGTTGCTCTGACTGATATCGGTGCCTATTTTGTAGGCAAAAGCATAGGAAAAACAAAGTTTTGTGAGACAAGTCCGAACAAAACCCTTGAAGGTGTCATAGGCGGTGTCGCCCTTGCAACATTTGTCGGTGCATTTTTGGGTGTTTTTGCTGTTGACTTTTGGATTGCACTTGTAATCTCTTTTATGGTTGCTCTGAGCTCAATATTCGGCGATTTGTTTGAATCGTCGCTCAAACGCCGTGCCGGGGTAAAAGACAGCGGTGATCTGCTTCCTGGGCATGGCGGAATACTGGACAGAATTGACGGCTACCTTTTCGGGGCGATTGTCATGCTTGTACTGCTTCGCGGACTGGTCTAGTTGATACTTTTAGGCTCTACCGGTTCTATCGGTGTCAATGCTTTGCTGGTTGCCAGACGTTTTGGTATAAACGTTGAGGTTTTGGCCTGCGGAAAAAATATCCGCCTTTTGAATGAACAGATCAAAGAACACAATCCGAAAATTGTAGTTATTGCAAACAGAGAAGATATTCACAATGTAAATCACAGTAATGTTTATGCAGGCGAAGAAGCTATACTTGATGCCATAGAAGCAGCAGATTCAAAACTTGTTGTCAATGCACTGGTGGGTTTTTTAGGCCTGCGTCCGACACTCAAAGCCATAGAGTGTGATAAAAAAGTAGCCTTGGCAAACAAAGAGTCACTCGTTGCCTGCGGCAGTTTCATTGATACATCAAAAATTCAGCCTATAGACAGCGAGCATTTCGGGTTGTGGTATCTGTTGCAGGAGAGACCGGTAAAAAAAATGACGATTACAGCAAGCGGCGGGGCTTTTCGTGACTGGGATATAGCACGGCTGCATACGGCAACACTCTCAGATACACAAAAGCATCCAAACTGGTCAATGGGGCAAAAAATCACAATAGATTCGGCAACAATGGTCAACAAAATGTTTGAACTCCTCGAAGCACGCTGGCTCTTTGGCGAGGGTGAGTATGATGCCATTATTGAGACACAGTCGTTGATTCACGCGATGATAGACTTCAAAGACGGTTCGACTACAGCACATTTTGCCAATGCGAGTATGCAGTTACCCATAGCCTATGCCCTGGATGAAAAAATGGATGAGGCGATTTTACCGCATGTCGATCTTGTGCAGGTGGGCCGTCTGGAATTTCGTCAAATCAGTCCCCAGCGTTATCCTGTCTGGCAGATGAAAGAAGATTTACTGAAAAATCCGCAAAGAGGTGTTGTTGTCAATGCGGCAAATGAGGCGGCCATTGAGATGTTTATCGCCAAAAAAATAGGTTTTATGGATATCAGTAAAATTATTATCAATGCGTACGAAAACTTTCATGATATCCGGCCTTTACATGTAAGCGATATATTCCTTATAGATAAAGAAGTACGAAAATTTGTAGGAAAGAACAGATGATTTTAAGTATAGAAAGCTCCTGTGATGACAGTGCAATCGCTGTAACAGAGATAGCAACAAACAGGCTCGTTTTTCATAAAAAAATTTCTCAGGAAATCGAACACAGCGTATACGGCGGTGTCGTTCCGGAACTGGCAGCACGCCTGCATGCAGAAGCATTGCCAAAGATTTTGGAGCAGTGTGAGCCTTATTTTAGAGAGCTCAAGGCTGTTGCGGTGACTGCCAGCCCCGGACTGGCTGTTACACTGATAGAGGGAGTTACCCTTGCAAAAGCGGTGAGTATTGCGCTTGATATTCCGCTTATTGCGGTCAATCATCTTATCGGGCATATCTACTCGCTTTTTATTGAAAAAGAGACCCTTTTTCCTTTGACGGTTCTGCTTGTCTCGGGCGGGCATACGCAAGTGATGGAAGTAAAAAGCCTGAGTGAGATTACTACAGTGGCAAAAAGTATGGATGACAGTTTCGGTGAGAGTTTTGACAAGGTCGCAAAGATGATGGGACTGGGGTATCCCGGTGGGCCGGCCATAGAAAAACTTGCAAAAGAGGGTGATAGAAAAAGATACAATTTTACTGTTCCTCTTTTGCGAACGCCGCAGCTGGCTTTTAGCTACTCAGGGCTGAAAAATGCAGTGAGGCTGGCTGTTGAAAAATCAGAACCACAGGATTACAAAGACATTGCAGCCTCTTTTGAGCATATAGCAAGCAAACATCTGATTCACAAGCTCAAAAAGTATTTTCAGACAAATCCTCCAGAAAACTTTGCCATAGTCGGAGGGGCAAGTGCAAATTTGTACCTCAGAGGAGAGATTCAAGAACTGCTCAAACCTTATGGCGCAAAACTCCTTTTAAGTGAGCTGCAATACTGTTCGGACAATGCGGCTATGATAGGACGGGTTGCCGTTGATATGTACAAAAAAAACATGTTTACCTCTATGGAAGAAATACAGGTGGTTCCACGGATGAAAATGTAGGTTAAAGGCAGCTCCTTTGCCATTAATTAAATTTAACTTAAAGTAGAATTTTTTCATAACAGATAAGTTAATTATTAATCTTTTAAGTGTATACTTCCAAATATAAAATTTAGATACTTGAAAGAGTATCAATCAAAAGGAAATTGAATATGGCAACAACTAAATTCAAAGGTACAGACGTAGAGTTATTAGGAAATGAAGTAAATGTAGGGGACAAAGCTCCTGAAGTTAATGTAGTAAACTCAGAGGGTTTAGGTGATGTAAAAGTTGGTGGTGCTCAAGGTACAAAGCAACTTATCATCGTAGTTCCTTCACTTGATACAGGTGTATGTGCTACAGAAACTCGTAACTTCAATGCAAAAGCTGCAGAACTTGAGGGTGTTAAAACTGTTGTTGTTTCTATGGACCTTCCTTTTGCTGCAGGACGCTTTTGTTCAGCTGAAGGAATCGACAAATTAACTGTTGCTTCAGATTTCAGAAACAAAGATTTTGCAAACGCTTACGGTGTACTTTTAGGCGGTTCTCCACTTGCAGGTGTAACTGCTCGTGCTATCTTCGTAATTGATGAAAACGGAATCGTAACTTACAAAGAAATCGTTCCAGAAATCACTGAAGAGCCTCAGTATGATGCTGCAATAGAAGCTGCTAAAAAGTAGTTCGTTTCTCTTCTTGCCGCCATTGGTGGCAAAAAAGCAAAATGAGTAAGTCTTATTTTGTTTCTCCTTCTGTTTGCATTTTGATTTATTCAAAATGCAAACGCTCTCTAATCAATAAATTTTAATACTTCTTCCAAGAATCTCTGATATAATAAAGAAAATTATTTAAACGGGGTTAAACATGAAAAAAATCTTATCTACAATTGCTTTGGGTGCGTTATTGGGCACTTCGCTGTGTGCCGATATGGCAAGAGTTGAAATCGGTGCAGGTGCATGGGCACAAACACCATCCGGTACAGCTGACTATAATGCTGGCGGCGGTGTCACAGGTACAAACACTTTTGATGAAAAAAAAGACACATCGGCCTATGTATGGATGCTTATAAAACATCCGATTCCGGTTGTTCCGAATATAAGACTTGAGTATGTCAGTATCCATGCAACCGGTACGGCAACAGGTTCATGGGGTGGCGTGACTATACCTGGGTCATCAAACAGTGTTTTGGACATCAAAGAATATGACATTATTCCTTACTATAACATACTTGACAATACCTTTTGGACAACTGTTGATCTGGGACTGGATATAAAAGTGATGAACATGGACTACACAGTTGCCAAAAACGGAGTATTTCCCGGGTATCAGGATTCTTATACCGCACCGATTCCGCTTCTTTATGCAAGAGTCAGAGTGGAAATTCCAACAACAAACATAGCCCTTGAAAGTGATGCAAAGTATGTGACTACGGGTTCTTCGACTGTTTATGACGTGCGTGCAAAAATAGACTATACCTTTGACATTTCACCGATTGTGCAGCCTGCTCTTGAAATAGGTTACAGAACGCAAAAAATAAAGATAGATGAAGACGGCGAAGATGTGAAAACAGATATGGATTTTTCAGGATTTTATGCAGGTTTAATGCTGCGTTTTTAAAATGCAAGGTCGGTACTTCGGTACCGGCTGAATTGCCCGTAAATTAAAACAGTACGTTTGTTTCCCTGTCCAAAATAACTATCTCCAACTCCAGTTTTATTCCAAAACTCTCAAAAACTCTTTTCTGTGCCTCGTTTATCAGAAAAACAGCATCTTCAAAACTGCCGTTGCCGTTGTTGACTAAAAAATTCGCATGGACTCTGCTGAACTCCATATTGCCGACTTTTTTGCCTTTGAGTCCGACAGCCTCTATCAGTCTGCCGGCATAATCACCTTCGGGGTTTTTGAAACAGCTGCCTGCACTCGGGGTTGCAGGCTGATTGGCACGCATTTTTTTAAACATTGCTGCTTTTTCCTGACTAAAACCATATGTCAAAGAAAAAGCAGCTTCAAGTATGGGCTCTTTGATATTTGTTCTTCTGTAAGCAAATTGTATCTCTTCCTTTACATGTAACCCGGAGGGGGCAGTAATGCTGACAAGATTGTTAAAAATTTCAAACTCTTTGAGTCCCGCATTCATATAAACAAGACCACCGAGTTTTCCCGGAAGATGGGAAAGAAATTCAAAGTTTGCGATGTTGTGTTTTTTACAAAAAGAGGCAATTTTACCCGAGGGTGTTGCTCCGCCGATTTTTAAAAGACCGTTTTCTATTTTTATATAGTTATATTTTTTATCGAGCATCATCAGTTTTGGTGGATTGGGTCCGATAAGAGTATTGTTGCAGGAGCCTATGAGTGTGTAGTCTGGCAAATCTGTAAAATCGTCTTTTAAAAGTGCAACATCAACGATACTCCCTATTTTAAAAGAGGAATATTTTGAAAAATCTATACTTCTAAACTGCATTACTCGACAAAGGTGGGAATCATATTAAACACACCGACAGAAAAATCTGTCATCTCGTTGAGCATCCAGGGCATTGTAAGGACGATGACAATAACTACACCAATAATTTTTGGAATGAAAGAGAGCGTCATTTCATTGATTTGTGTTGTTGCCTGAAAAATACTGACAGCCAGTCCCAAAAGCATACCTGTAAGGAGTCCGGGAAGTGCGAGATAGAGTGCAATCTGAAATGTCTGTACGCCAAGTGCTACAAGTTTTGCTTCCATTTATGACTCTCTCAGTGCCGTATACTCTGTAGGGATCAGATAGTCTCTGATACTGACGGGTCTGTCGTAAAATCCGTGTTCATAGCCTATTTCAAAGAGTTTGTCGATGGCTTCGTATTGAATATCGCTGAGGGTGATGGAGTCATCATTTGCATAAAGTTCAAGATATTTTTCGAGTGTCTGTGCATCTATGCGGACCAGGTCACGCTCTATAAGCATGTGCGAGAGTCTCTCTTTATGATCTCTTGCAACCTGAACAGCTTTTGTCAGTGTTTTTTCATAATCTATTGCACGATTGAGAGGCAAAGAACGACGAATAGCCATACCTCCGAGAGGCAGAGGCAACTCCTTGCCGGCAAGTTCCTGCCAGATATCCCACATCTCACGCTCAACTTCAAGCTCGTTGGCAAAGGTTAATATGCTTTCGTGTATCAGTACTCCGGCATCCACTTTCCCCTCTTTGACGGCATCCTCTATTTCCAGAAAATTCATATAGCTAATGCGTGCCTCAGGGTAGGCGATGCGAAAAAGCATTGCATTGGTTGTATGCTTGCCGCTGAGAGCCACTTTGAAATTTCGTCTGAGTTTTTGTCCTTTTCTTTTAATAAGTTTAGGACCATAACCCTCTCCGAAACTTACAGCGGTTCGAAGCGGAGCATACTCTTCTCTGATATTCGGATAGAGGGCAAAACTGATGGCTACAATATCATACACACCCTTAAGTGCATCCTCATTGAGGGTTTGTATATCTTTTGCAATATTGTCAAAGTGTGTATCTTTCATATCTACCCAGCCGAATTTGATGGCATAGTACATAAAAATATCGTCTGCGTCAGGTGAATGTGCAATAAGAGTTTTTTTCATGGGTTTATTTTATCGAAAAATAGATAAAAAGAACTTTTTGATTTATTTAATCCAAAAAGGAGTATAATAATTTAGCATTATTTTTAATATAAGGAGATTGTTATGAGTAAAGAAGCATTGGTAAAAGTTTATGATAACTACGATGAAGCGGCAGAATTTGTCAATAAACTGCTGGCAAACGGTGTACTGAAAAAATATATTTCTGTCATTGCCAAAGGAGAACAGGAAGAGAAAAATGAATTTGAGTATAAAAAACACAGTGAAAATATAATTTTCTGGGGTGAGCAGGGTGCTTTTTGGGGAGGACTCTGGGGACTGCTGATGGGCGGCATTCTCTTCTGGGCTCCGGGAGTCGGACCTATAATGGCAACGGGGCGAATACTTGCATCTATCGCAGGGATGGCAGCAGGGGCTGTAATGTTTGGCGCAACCGGGGCTATGACGGCCTGGCTTGTTGATTTGGGCATCGAAAAATCTTTGGCGGAAAAATATGGAGATATGATACAGGAGAACAAAATACTTGTTATTGTGCACGGAGATGAAGATGCCGTAGAAATAGCAGAAAAAACTGTAGCTCAAAAGTAAATTATTTTTATTTACTTCTTTTTATGTTTTTTAGCTAAAATTCCACCAAAGACTATGCAAAAAGAATATGTCCAATAATATGACAAAATGACATAAATTTAGACATATTGATATTTTTTACATAGAATGAGTCTAAATTTCATAATAAGTGAGTCCAACATGGATGCAAACAAACAAAAATCATTAGACTTGGCGATGAAGCAAATTGACAAAGCCTTTGGTAAAGGTTCTTTAATGCGCCTGGGAGATAAAGATATTATGCCGATTCAGTCTATCAGTACAGGTTCTTTGGGACTTGATTTGGCATTGGGTATAGGTGGTGTACCACAGGGAAGAGTTGTTGAAATATACGGCCCTGAAAGTTCCGGAAAAACAACACTGGCTCTGCAAATTACTGCTGAGTGTCAAAAAAATGGCGGAGTATGTGCTTTTATAGATGCGGAACATGCTCTTGATGTTGTTTATGCAAAAAATCTCGGGGTAGACATAGACAATCTGCTTGTATCTCAACCAGATTACGGAGAGCAGGCACTTGATATTGTAGAAACAATTGCCCGCAGTGGCGCAATTGATTTGATTGTCATTGATTCCGTGGCTGCACTGACACCAAAAGTTGAACTTGAGGGTGAAATGAATGACCAGCAGGTCGGTTTGCAGGCCCGTTTAATGAGTAAAGCACTGCGTAAGCTCACAGGCGTGTTGAGCAAAATGAACTGTACCATTATATTTATCAATCAGATTCGTATGAAAATAGGCATGATGGGGTATGGCTCACCGGAGACAACAACGGGTGGAAATGCATTGAAATTTTATGCATCTGTTCGTATAGATGTACGTCGTATCGCTTCACTGAAGCAGGGGGAGAGTCAAATTGGTAACAGAGTCAAAGCAAAAGTAATTAAAAATAAAGTGGCCCCTCCTTTTCGTCAGGCAGAATTTGATATAATGTTCGGAGAAGGAATCTCAAAAGAGGGTGAGCTCGTTGACTATGGTGTAAAATTAGACATAATAGACAAAAGCGGGGCTTGGTTTTCTTATGGAGAGACCAAACTTGGTCAAGGCCGTGAAAATGTCAAGGCAAAATTTAAAGATGAGCCGGAACTTGCAGCTGAGATTGAAGAGAAGGTGAAACAGGCGATGGGCATGAGCTCTCTTATGACGATGGATACTTCTGATATAGCAGAAGCCGACGCATAAAAAGCCTTTGGATATTTAAATTTTTTTAAGAAGGTATGATATATGTTTATTGATGATGTAAGTGCAATTGAAGTAATGGACTCCCGCGGGAATCCGACAGTAAAAGCGACAGTAAGACTGAGTGACGGAACAACCGCAAGCGCAATAGTACCCTCAGGGGCAAGTACCGGAAAACGCGAAGCTTTGGAGTTGCGTGACGGCGGTGATCGCTACATGGGTAAAGGTGTTTTAAAGGCTGTTGAAAATGTGAATTCTCAGATTTCTGATGTGCTTATCGGGATGAGTCCTTTTAATCAGGCGGTAATTGATGCAACAATGAAAGAGCTTGACGGAACACAAAACTATGGAAATCTCGGGGCAAATGCTGTTCTTGGCGTTTCTATGGCGGTTGCACGTGCTGCTGCACAGAGTCTTGGTATTCCTTTGTACCGCTATTTGGGCGGAGCCAATGCAATGGTTATGCCGACACCAATGCTCAATATCATCAATGGCGGTAGCCATGCTGACAATAATGTAGACTTTCAGGAGTATATGATTATGCCTGTCGGCTTTGAAGATTTTGCAACATCTTTACGCGCCGCTGCTGAAGTGTACCACAACCTGAAATCTATTTTAGCTGCAAAAGGACACAGTACGGCGCTTGGCGACGAGGGTGGTTTTGCACCGGATTTGAGTTCGAATGAGGAGCCTATTCAGGTTATCATGGAAGCGATTGAAAAAGCCGGATACAAACCAGGTGAAGAGATTGGGATTGCGCTGGATGTTGCAGCCAGTGAAATTGTGACACAAGGCGGATACCGATTAGAGTCTGAAGGCCGTACGCTCAACAGTGAAGAACTTGTAGCCTATTATGAAAATTTATGTGCAAAGTATCCTATTGTATCGATTGAAGACGGTTTGAGCGAAGACGACTGGGACGGATTTAAACTGATGACTGAAAAACTCGGTGATAAAATCCAGATTGTCGGTGATGACCTGTTTGTTACAAATGCAAGTATTTTATATGAAGGGATAGAAAAAGGCATCGCCAACTCTATTTTGATCAAGCCAAACCAGATCGGTTCAGTAAGTGAAACGATGCTGACAGTTCGTCTTGCCCAAAGAAACGGTTACACCTGTGTAATGAGCCATCGTTCAGGGGAGAGTGAAGATGCGTTTATCGCTGATTTTGCTACGGCACTTAACTGTGGTCAGATTAAAACAGGTTCGACTGCGCGAGGTGAAAGAACTGCAAAATACAATCGTTTACTGGAAATTGAAAATGAAACAGTTTACAGTGAGTATTTAGGTTCGGCACTGTTCTCTTAGGTATCTTATGAACAAAGAAGAGCTTTTTGAAGAGATTGATACATCCCAGACAATTACCCAAAAATATCTGGGACTCTCTTTAAAAAAGTTTTTTCTCCTGTTTGCTCTGGTCATTGGGCTGGGGATATATTTGGGTGTACTTTTATATGGTACAAACTCCCTTGAAGTTCTCTTTGGTTTGCAGGAGTATGAGAACTATCTTCAAAATGAAGTAGTGCATTTGAAAAAAGAAAATGCTGAACTGCAACGTGAGTATTTTGAACTCAAAGAAATTTCTGCACAATAATCATATAAATTTGCTATAATGTATTAAAAAAATAGGGTTTGTTATTATGATAAGAGTTTTGTTGTTTTTAAGTCTCTTTTTTTTGATGCTTCATGCAAGAGAAAATCCCTTTTTTCCGCTACAGAGCGGAGAGGATATCCCTTTAACATCCAATCAGACAATAAAATTGCCGATGCTCAAGAGAGCCACTGTGACATTGCCCTCAACTGCACGGACAATTGAAAGTGTTACTGTGACATATAAAAATCTCGACGGTTCTATTGCACATAAAAAAGTCACTATCCAAAATACGATAGACTGGCATCTGCCTATTTTTATTTCACAAAACTATAATGAATCCGACAGTACACAGTTTATCGAAAAACAGAGTAAAAAAAGCAGTAAAAAAATAAAATACAAAAAAGTCGCATCATTAAAGTTCATATCCTTTTATGTCAAAAAGAACAAACTCAAGATTTTGACAAAAGATAAAATGCTGAGAAATTTTTTGTTGGTTAAACCACATAGAATTGTCTGTGACTTTAAGCGTGATACCGATATAGGCAGCCTGATAAAAAGCCTGAAAGAGGGTTCTCTTTTTACAAAAATACGACTGGGAACACATAAAGGCTACTACAGAGTTGTGATAGAACTCGACGGATATTACAGCTATAAACTGGATTATATCCGTGACGGATATATAATTACACTTATATAAAATACAAGGTTGTAGATGAAGTTTTTGATTATATTGACACTGTTTTTGGTTAATTTGGAGGCTGTCATTACCATAGCGCCGGTAGATATAGGAAAACAGCCAGGGCTGAGTGGTGGCGTAAAAGGCTCTTTTTCCACAACACGGGGCAATACCGATACCGATGAGTACAGTGCAGGTTTGCGTATGATATATGACAATAACAGCTCCTATGTGACCTGGAGCGATATAGCATTTAATTACGCAAAAGCATCAGGAGCGTTAAACAGACAAAACACGTATGCACATCTGCGCTACATTCATACACTCTATAAGAAACATTTGAACTGGGAAGCTTTTGTACAGTCTCAGACAAACAAGTTTACAAAGATAGAAAAAAGGCTGCTGGCCGGTCTTGGCTTGAGATACCATACACAAATGCAGGGGTATGGAAATATTTATGTGGGGTTTGGCGGTTTTAGCGAATATATCAGCTACACGACAAATGTTGATCCGAGTGAGCATAATTTAAGATTAAATATGTATATTGCATATAAAAACAGATTTACCAAAAATGTGAGATTTTCATACATTGGCTACTACCAGCCCAGAGTAGATGTATGGAGTGATACCATAGCATCAAATGCAGCAGAATTAAGAGTTACAATATACAAACAGCTTTCAATTAATTTTGAATTGACATACAATCAGGATACAAGGCCTGCTATTGGAGTAAAAAAATATGATTTTTCCCAAAAGACAAGTTTTGTGTATGATTTTTAAAAAGAACATAAGATAATAGATGAAAGAACTAAATAAATATTTACAATCACACGGCAGCAGTGAAATGCACCCGGCTGAAATAGCAAAAATTTTAAAAGGCTTAAATGACAAAGATTTCAGCGAGGCAATAAAACTGGTTCCAAAAGACCTGGTAGGCGATGTTGCACTGGCTCTGCCTGACAGGTATTTTGATGATGTGGTCGAAAACTTTAATGCAGAGGAACTTTCTCATGCTGTAAGTGAACTTGAATCAGATGATCAGCTTGAGTTTATGCAAGAGTTAGAAGATGTTGATGAAGATAAAGCTTCAGAAGTATTTCACAAGCTTGATGCCGAAGACAAACACGAAATTGCAAAACTCAAAAAGTATGATGAAGATCAGGCCGGCGCTTACATGCAGCTTGAGGTATTTACTGCAAAAGAGGATGAAATAGTTCAGGATGTCATTAAACGGTTTGCCCGTTTAAGAAAAGAGAATGAACTTGAAAATGTTCAAAATCTGTTTATAGTAGACAGCAACAACAGACTTTTGTATACGGTAGGTCTGGATGACTTGCTCATATTTGATTTTTCAAAGACCATCAGAGAAAATATTGAGCAGAGTGAGGAGTCTTTTGAGCCTAAAAGTGCACGAGATACGGAAGATATCAAAGAGGTTGTAAACTATTTTAAAGAGTATGACCTCTCAGTTATGCCGGTTGTCAATGATGAAGGGATTCTGGTTGGTCGTATCACCTCTGATGATATTTATGATATTATCAATGAACACGCAACAGAGCAGATGTATAATCTTGCCGGTGTTGATGATGAAGCGGAAGAGGATGAAGATGTTCTCAAGGCGACGAAAAAGCGTGCAACATGGCTGGGCATCAATCTTCTAACGGCTATTGCCGCTTCTTTGGTTATCGGCTTGTTTTCAGACACGATTAACTCCATGGTTGCGCTTGCTGTTTTAATGCCCATAGTGGCTTCAATGGGAGGCAATGCCGGAACGCAGAGTCTGACCGTTGTAGTGCGACAACTTGCTTTGGGTGAAATATCGCAGACAGATGCCTTTAGAACCATAAAAAAAGAGGTGATTATCTCCTTGATGAATGGTCTGCTTTTTGCTGTAGTAATGGGTATAATAGCATGGTTGTGGTTTCATATACCGATGCTTGGAGTAGTTATCGGATTAAGTATGATAATTAACCTGTTAATGGCCGGATTTTTTGGAGCAATGATTCCCTTGTTACTCAAAATACTTGGCATAGACCCCGCTATTGGGAGTACTGTTATTTTAACAACAGTGACTGATGTTGTCGGCTTTTTCAGCTTTTTGGCATTGGCAAAATATATATTACTTTAAAGGAATTGTAAAACTTGGAACTATTACTCATATTTTTTCTTCTTTCTGTCGGCATTTCGTTTTTGTGTTCAATATTAGAGTCGGTATTACTCTCTATCAACATGTCTTATGTGGCAGTGTTGGAAAAAGAGAAACCTGCTGTAGGAAAACTTCTGCGCCATCACAAAGAAGATATTCACAAATCAATTGCTTCGGTGCTTATTTTAAATACCATTGCAAACACTCTCGGTGCTGCAGCAGTAGGTGCACAGGCTTCAAAAATATTCGGGAATGATGCGGTAGTGTATGTATCGGTTGTGTTGACTTTTGCCATTTTGTTTATATCTGAGATAATTCCAAAAACCATAGGAGCGATTTACTGGAAACAGCTGGCTCCTGTGGCAGCATATTTTATTCGGGTTTTTATATGGATTACATATCCTATCATACTGACAACTCTGGCTGTTACAAATAAAATATCAAAAGGAAAAAAGGATTCCAATTCTTTAACAAAACAGGAACTTCTTGAGAGTATGTTGATGAGTGAAGATGAAGGGGTGATAGATGAAAAAGAGTCAGATGTCATTGAAAATATATTAAATCTTGACAATATCAAAGTGAGTGAAATTCTCACGCCGCGAAGCGTTGTTTTTGCTTTGGATGAAGATATGCTTATCAAAGATGTGATCAAGACCCAGCCGGCAATTTTTAAATTTTCCCGGATACCGATTTTTAAAACTTCCATAGAAAATGTAACAGGGCTGGTACTGACGAAAAAGATATTTAAACAGGCCCTCCAAGATGACAATGTCCCCCTGTCTTATATTAAAAAAGAGATATTTATCATCAATGAAAATATACCGGTAAGCAAGGCACTGGACATGTTTATTAAGAAAAAAGACCATATGTTCTTAGTCACAGACAATTATGACCAGACAGAGGGGATAATCACTCTTGAAGACTGTATAGAAACAATACTGGGCTTGGAAATTATGGACGAGAGCGATACAACCGAAGATATGAGAGAGCTGGCAAAAAGAAAAATGAAACTGAAACGGAAGCTGAAGGATCGCTGAAAAGAGTGCAACACTCTTTTTGACAGCTACTTTTACATCCCAGGAATTCTTGGTATTTTTCCAAGTTTCGAGTTTCGGCAGTATACTCCCCAGGCTTTTTTCAGCCAGTGCCCGATAACAGGCATTGGCAACATAAATGCGCGTTTTTCATCTCTGTAGACAAAGGCCGCTCCGTCACCGGTATCCATCACACATAAAATATTCAAATGCTCATGGTATCCTTTAAAATCACTGCCGCCATTGTCACGCTGATCGATATTATGCGCTGTGTTTTTTGCCATTACCTCGGCAATATGACCCTGTTTTGCCCGCCAGTCGTATCCTTCAAGTGCTGCAACATCGCCGATTGCATAAATATTGCTCAGTGAGCCGTCCTCATTTAAAACACAGGAGTAATCATCTGTTTTGACAAAGCCGGCTTCATTTGTCGGCAAGTCCGAATTTTTTATGACTGCATGCCCGTCACCCGCAGGAATAAACATGGTAAAATCTGAGACAAGCCTGCTGTCATCTTCAAAGACTATAGCCTCTTTTTCGAACTGTTTTATTTTTTTGCCAAAGTGTTTCTGTATGCCTAGCTTTTTAAACATAACATCCATCATTTTCAGAGCCTGAGGACCCATCCGTTTTCCGGGCTCAGCCATTGGAGCGAAAAAAGTCAGTTCAAAATTATCTCTGATGCCTTTTGCTTTGAGCATATTGTGTACATTAAAGAGGAGCTCAAATCCCGGTCCGCCACGCACTGCCGAACTGTCTTTTGGATTGCCTCCAAAGCCCATACAGATTTTGCCGCTGCCTTTTTTGACAAGGGCATCCAGAGCATCCCTTATTTGTAATGACTGCTCCGGTGCGCCACAGATGGAAAGTGTGTTTTCTATGCCCGGTGCTTTCATCTTTGCAGCACCCATGGCAATGACAAGATAGTCGTAGTCATCAAGCGTTCCTGAGTTTTTCAAAGTAACACTGTTTTCTTTTTTTGATATTTGGGTCACGTCATCAATAACAAGGGTAAACCCGTGTGCATTTTGCAATTCTCGCAAATCAACACAGACATTTTGGAATTCACTTTCATGTGTCGGTATCCAGATGGAAGTAGGATATATGTAAAAATAGTCTCTGTTACTGACTAAAGTAACATCATAATTCAGTTTTCTCAAGTGGATTGCAGCATCAACACCTGCAAAACCGCCTCCCAATATAAGTACTTTTTTCATCTTTTGGCCCTTTTATTTATTACAGTTATAAGGTATATTATCTGATTTGATGTTAAAATTAGATTAAACTGGCTATTTTTATCGTCAGTTTTTACTTTTTATTTATAAAGTATACTGCAAACATACTGATAAGTCCACCAATAACTATATGCAACTGTAAGGGTTCATCCAAAATAAACCAGGCAGAAAAAAGAGCAAAAAAAGGCACTAAAAACATAAAAGAGCTTGTCTTTTGACTGCCGAGTTTCCCGCTGGCAATAAAAAATATGGTTGTTGCGACAGTCTGTCCAAAAACAGCAAGATATATCAGGGCAATCCAAAATTTTGCTCCCTGGGTAAAAACAGCACCTAGGTCTGCATTGCAGGCATATAAAAAACTGAAAAAAGTAGCTATGAGAGAAATTAAAAAGCTGTAATAGACAGGATGTATATGTTTTTGCGAATGCTGTGAAAGCAGCGTGACTCCTGCCCAGATGAGGGCACAGAGTAAAAAGTAAATATTGGAGCTGTGTAAAAAAAGAGAAAAGTTGTTAAGCTGGAGTAAAACATAGCCTCCGACCAGGCCGAGCAAAAGCCCGAAATACTGCCGTGTTGAGAGTCTGCTCTTAAAAATCACGGCAACAAGCAAAAAGGTCATAATAGGGCTGAAGGTTGTGATAATGACACTGCCCGCACCCGCAAGACCGTACTTTATGCCCAAAAAAGAAAAAACCATAAAGGCTATATTTAAAAAAGAACTGCCGAGGATATATTTGAATGAGCCCCGTGTCAGTGTCAGTGGAATTTTAAAAAAGTAAAGAATAGGTAAAAAGGCGAGGCTCATCAGAAAAAACCGCCAAAATATGACGACATCCATCGGCATTGCAGAGGTGAGAATTTTTAAAGCTGTCCATCCGCCGCCCCAAAGGAGCATGGCAAAAATGAGCAGATATGCATAGAATCTATCGTCGTTTTTCAAATTCATCAACTATTTTTGTGACAATCAAATCAGAGGTAACATTTAAAGAAGTGCGACACATATCCAGAATCCTGTCCACGGCTACAATCAAAGCCATATACTCCACAGGCAGTCCAAGCTGATTGAGTATAATCACCATCATAACAAGCGAAGCACTCGGCAGGGCGGCAACACCGACACTGAGCGCGACAACGGTAATGCCCAAAAGAATCTGATCTCCCAAACTCAAAGCGACTCCCGCCAGATTGGCGATATACAATACCGCAACGCTTAAATATGCCGCCGTTCCGTCCATAGAAACCGTAGCCCCCAAAGGCAGGACAAAAGAGGCTGTTTTTTTGTCTATACCGCCCATCTCTTCGGTAACACGCATACTGACCGGAAGTGTTGCCGCAGAAGATGCTGTGGAAAATGCCATAATCGGGGCTTCTCTTACATCTGAGAGATAGCTGTAGGGATTTATTTTTGTAAAAAAACGCAGGACTGCAGGTAAAGTAACAAGTCCATGAAAAATGATGACACCGATAACGACCAAAACATATTTGTAAAGCCCAAAGACAACATCAATTCCCTGCTCGGCAATAACATAGGAGATAAGCGAAAAAACACCAATAGGCGTAAGGAGTATCACCCACTCTGCCATTTTCAGCATTGCTTCACTGATGGCTGTAAAGAGGGTGTTTAGCGCTTCTTTTTGTTTTGGAACAAGGTAGAGCGATGCCACGCCAAAAAGAATGGCAAAGACAATGATCTGCATCATTTGTCCCTCTGAGAGGGCATGAAAAATATTGGTAGGAATGAAGCTTAAGATCATATTTTCAAATGAGAATGGTGCTAAAGTTGTTGCTTTTTCATAAGCAAGACCACTGCTGCTTACATGCTCGCCAATGTGAAAAATATTCATGACCGTAATGGCAGCAGTAACGGCAAGAGCAGTTGTCAAAACATACAAACCAATAGTCTTTAAGCCCATGCGTTTTAGATGCTCAATAGAACCAAGTCCAAGAATGGCAACAAATATACTGGCAAAAACAAGAGGTACAACAAGCATTTTTAAAAAATAGACAAAGGCGGTTCCTATCATTTTTTGTTTAAGCGCCAGTTCTGGAAAAAAGATGCCAAACAACACACCCAGAACAATGCCGAAGATGACAAGGGTATTTGTCGTTGCATATTTTTTTATTTTTTTTATCATTCTACAATTTCCTCTGTTTCTTTGTAAATATTCTTGAGTTCCCGGAATCGGTACTTCAGTGCCGACTGTTGCTGTTCTTCTGTCACTCTCGCCCGCACTGAAGTACGGGTTCCGAACAAAAGCATCTTCCGCTTTCCCGGAATCGGTACTTCAGTGCCGACTGTTGCTGTTCTTCTGCCACTCTCGCCCGCACTGAAGTACGGGTTCCGAACAAAAGCATCTTCCACTTTCCCGGAATCGGTACTTTAGTGCCGACTGTTACTGTTTCCTAGCACTCTCAGCCCGGACTAAAGCAGATTTTTCTTTATCCAGTACGATAGTACATAAAGTCCCCATACATGCTGCTTAAAACTCCCCCTTGATGCGGTGTTTATATATTCGTCTAATTTCTTTTTGTGAAACATTCCTGTTTGCGCATTGACCTCTTGAATGAGGTTGATTTTTTTGGAATGTATCAAATACTCCATATAAGGATTGGAAAAGCCTTTTTTCTTCCGTGTGAGTATTGCATCAGGGAGTTTGTCTGTCATGATTTTCTTCAAGAGTGATTTTGTGATGCCGTCTTCATAACGGAGTTTCGGATCGATGCCAAAAATCAAAGATGCCAGTTTGTGGTCCAAAAACGGGGTGCGGGATTCTATGGAGTGTGCCATGGAAACACGGTCAAGTTTGGTTAAGAAATGCTCCGCTTGAAAAATATTGAGGTCAATATAGCTGTACCAGATACTTTCATCACTGTGCGCGGAGGTTTCAAAGCGATCTCTGTAACTTTGCAGGTATTTGAGGCTTTCGTTATCTTTGACATTGCGTCTTAAGAGCTGGTTTTTTTGCAGATCCGTAAATTTTTCACCGCTTGTACGAAAGAGCAGGGTGTCATCAAAAATCCGCTTGTACCACTCCCACTCTCTGTTCATTGAAAAATTGGCACGGAAGTATTTTTTGAGCCAGTT
Source organism: Sulfurimonas sp. SWIR-19 (assembly GCF_020410885.1). GTDB lineage: Bacteria > Campylobacterota > Campylobacteria > Campylobacterales > Sulfurimonadaceae > Sulfurimonas > Sulfurimonas sediminis. The sequence continues at coordinate 139,551 of NZ_CP084578.1, forward strand.
TTTATGCGCCAAACCTGCAGCCTTTTCAATGTCCAGATACTCAAAATATTGTCGGTAGCCTAAAAAAAGCTCATCCGCACCCTCTCCGCTGAGTACGACTTTGTATCCGTCTTTTTTTATACGCTCAAACAGCAGATACAAAGGCACGGCAGCAGGATCATTGAGCGGTTCGTCAAGAGTATCCAGCACTTTGTCACTTGCACGGATGAAATCATTTTCATCTATTGCTATCTGAATGTTGTCCAGACCCAAAAACTCAGCACTTGCTTTGGCACTTTTTCTTTCATCATATTTTACAAACTCTTTATAACCAAGTGTATATGTTTGTAAATGTGTGTTGTTTTGTTTGGCAAAATAGTTGAGTGTAGCAGAGTCTATACCACCGGAGAGCAGTGATGCCATAGGAACATTACAGTCTAAGCGCAGATGAATGGAATGTTCTAACGCTTCTTCTAACACACGCAAAGCTTCGTGTTTGTTTGTTATCATGTTTGGAGTGACATCAAGCAGGTCAAAGTAGCGTTTACATGTAACATGTCCCCCTTTACATGTAAGGTACTCACCTGCTGAGAGTTTTTGAATACCCTCGTAAAAAGTATGCGGCGGTGTCGGTGCCAAAAAAGAGAGATAAGAGAGCAGGGCATCATTGTTGAGTTTGCATGTAGATAAAAAAGGCTTGAGTGCTTTGATCTCCGAGGCAAAAATAAAACTTTCCCCTTGCATATAAAAAAGCGGTTTTTTCCCGAGTCTGTCACGAAAAAGGTACAGTGTGTCCCCATCCAATAAAGCAATGGCAAACATACCGCGCAGATGTCGGACAAAATCAACGCCCCATTTGAGATAAGCGGCGATGATGACTTCACTGTCGCTGTGTGTCTGAAAATCAAAGTCAAGTTCTCTTTTTAAGGCTTTAAAGTTGTATATCTCCCCGTTGAATGAGAGTAAAATATTGTTGTGTTTGCGCGGTTGATGGCTTCTGTGATGGGTGTCAACAATGCTGAGGCGCTGATGGGCAAAAAAGAGATTTTTCTTTTGCACAATACCACAGTAATCAGGTCCACGATGTTTAAGAAGAGACAAGGCATTTTTTGCCTTGTTTTCATTATATTCGCCGATGATGCCAAAAATCGCACACATTATTTGAAAAATCCTACGGTGATGTCATGTTTTATATAGCCTTCTTCAAATTTTATACGCTTTACATGTAAACGTTTTGCAAGGGATTGTATGGTCTGCATAGTAATATAGTTGTAGGTGTCACTCTTTTTATCGCCGTATAAAGCATTGAAAACAAATCCTTTTGTGCAAGAGGAAAAACAGTTGCGTATAAAGAGTTCTGTCTCAAAGGGAGTGAGAATATTTAAAGCACCGCTACAGATGTAGTAGTCTGCCACAGGAAGCCTGACTTTTGTTATATCGGCACGGATGATTTCACACTCTGTTTTTTCGCGGGCAATGTCGCACATCTCTTTAAGGGAATCTATACCTATATATTTGTTTACATGTAAGCCGTTAGTGTGCAAAAATGAGTAAAAATCTCCAAATCCGCAGCCTGCATCGACAAGAGTATTGTTGCGTAAATCTTCGTCTAAAAATGTAAGAATCTTTTCAAATCGCAGAGACTGGTGTGCATCTGATGCCCAGTGTAAGCCATAAGCTGTGGCACCGTATTGTTTGAGTGCGGCTTTGTAAAACTTTTCACTGTCAATACGTGGCATAAGGCTCCTTTTTATGAATGCTATTATATAATAGTTATGTAAAAAAGCCGGCATTTCGGAACCCGTACTTCAGTGCGGGCGAGAGAGTGGCTTGAACGTTGCAACAGTCGGCACTAAAGTACCGATTCCGGGAAAGTTGGAGATGCTTTTGTTTGGAACCCGTATTTCAGTGCGGGCTGAGAGTGGCTTGAACGTTGCAACAGTCGGCACTACAGAAAAAAATTTAGTTTTTCTCACAAGTCATGCTTTAGCATAGAAAGTACCGATTCCGAGAAAATGGGAGATATGTTGTTCGGAACCCGTACTTCAGTGCGGGCGGGGTGTCTTAAAAATTGAAACAGAGGAAATATATATGAAAATTGCGGTAGTAGGTTTAGGGGGTGTCGGGGGATATCTGGCAGCTTCATTTGCAAAAAGCGGTTTGGATGTCGTAGGTTTTGCAAGAGGAGAGCATTTGAATGCTATCCAAAAGTCCGGTATTACAATCAAAGAAGATGAAAAAGAGTGGCATACCCCTTTACATGTAATGGCTCTTGAAGAAGCGCAGGGGCATTTTGATGTGGTATTTTTTTGTGTTAAGAGTTATGATTTAGCCCTTACATGTAAAGCCTTTGCAAAGCATACAGATGCAAAGAGCATAATACTTTCTTTTGCAAACGGTGTGAACAATGGCGATATTTTACGACAATATTGTGATGTCAGAGTCTTGGATGCCTGTGTGTATATTCTTGCCCACAGAGAAGCTCCCGGAGTGATTCGTAAAAAAGGCAAAGTTTTTGCGGCACTTTTTGGAGGGGAAGATGCATCGGCTGTTCAAAGTGTGGCAGATATATTTCAAAAAGCCGGGCTGCGTTACAAAACACCGCAAAATATCAAAGAGGCCTTGTATAAAAAATATATATTTATCAGTGCATTTGCGACATTGACTGCTTACTATAATGAAACGATAGGAGCAATTTACGAAAAGCATTACGAAGAGGCAAAAAAACTTTTAACAGAGATTGCCGAGTTTGCCAAAGAAAAAGAGGGCATAGATTTGTTTGATGAGGTGCAAAAATCATTAGACACAGCCGTCAAAGTACCCTATGACTCATCTACTTCAATGGCGCTTGATTTTAAAAATGCTCATAAAACTGAACTGAAAAGTTTAAGCGGATATGTTCAAAAGCCTTTTATGCAAAAACTCTATAATGAACTAAAAAAGAGAGTAAAAGAATGAAAAAAGAAAGAATTGTATTAGGCGGCGGGTGTTTTTGGTGCATAGAAGCGGTGTACAGAAATGTCAAAGGGATACTCTCAGCAGTCAGCGGATATGCAGGCGGGGCAAGAGCAAATCCGACATATGAGAACGTCTGTTCAGGAGCAACTGGGCATGCTGAAATTGTGGATATAACATATGACGCAGATGTTATCACTCTGAGTGAAATTTTGGATATATTTTTTGAAATTCATGACCCGACTACGCTTAATGCTCAGGGAGCGGACAAAGGAACACAGTACCGTTCTGTCATCTATTACGGTGATGAAGAACAAAAAAAAGTTATAGAAGAATCCATAGCAAAGCACCAGCAAAATTTTTCAGACAAAATAGTTACAGAGGTGAGTCCTCTTCCCGAAGTCTATCCGGCAGAGCCGTATCATCAGAACTATTATAATCTGAATGCTTCGCAAGGCTATTGTCAGGTGGTAATTGCACCTAAACTGCAAAAATTTATGACAAAATTTCCTGAGAAATTAGCCTAAATGTGCTAAACTATAGCTAGATTATTAAAGAGGCGGTTTTTATGGAAAAAGTTTATGAATTGGCTATCGTCGGTGCCGGACCTGCGGGGATTGCCACTGCTGTGGAGAGTTATTTGCAGGGCGTTCGCGACATCGTCTTGCTTGAAAAAGATACAAATCACAACTCTACTATACGAAAATATTACAAAGAGAACAAACGTGTTGATTTGGAATGGAAAGGGCAAAAAGTCGAACTCAACGGTCGCATTCACTTTATAGACGGAACAAAAGAGACGACACTCGATTTTTTTGATGAAATTTTAAAAGAACATCTGGTGGAGTTGCAGACGCAGATCGAAGTACAGTCTATAGAAAAAAAAGAAGACTATTTTGAAGTCCACATGGCAGGCAAGAGTATCAAGGCTAAAAATGTAGTTGTAACCATCGGACGAATGGGAAAACCAAACAAACCAAGCTATAAAATTCCTCCAAGCATACGCAAAAAAGTAAACTACACAACAGATGAATGTTCAGAGGGAGAAAAGATTCTTGTTGTCGGAGGCGGTGACAGTGCTGTAGAATACGCAGTTGATTTAAGCCAAAACAATGATGTCACAATCTGTTATAGACGAGAGAGTTTTCGACGGGCAAATCCTACAAACCAGAGCAATATAGCAGATGCCATTGCCCATGGGGATGTGCGTCCGCTTTTGGGTATGAATATAAACGGACTCGAGGATGACAACGGCAGAGTCAGAGTACTTTTCAGTGAAAAAGAGCCTGAGAGTTTTGACAGAGTTATCTATGCCATAGGCGGGACAACGCCAAGTGCCTTTTTGGCAAGTTCAGGCATAGAAGAAAAAGATGGAAAACCTGTGCATGACGAGCATTACGAAACAAATGTCAAAGGACTTTTTGTAGCCGGAGACATTACCCAGGAGAGCGGTGGCAGCATTGCGCTTGGGCTCAATCACGGATACGATATAGCACGATATATCAAAGGAAAAAGCGAAGTCTAGTCTTTTGCTTTTCGCATTTTATAAATATGTATCAGTTTGATAACAATCATGATACTGATGACCTGAAACAGTGCGGCCAAAATAAAAGCATAATAGTGCAGCTGATCAATAGAGTTGGCGGTATATGCCAGAGTGGCCATAGCAATAAGCAGGGTCAAAGGCATAGAGTGAGAAAGTCCAAAAAGAATGGTGTCAATAAAACCGAGTTCTTTGACAAATACCAAAGAGGCAAGAAGCCGCATCAAAATCATAACCACAGTGATGATGACAGCCTCTCGTATGAGTCCGTTGATCCAGAGAGCGTTGAGGTCAAAAGAGCTCCCTATATGAATGAAAAAGATAGGGATTAAAAATCCAAATCCGAAAGAGGCAAGTTTTTCAGGCAGTTCGTGTTTGTGCTCAAAGAAAGTCGGAATAAATATACCGGCTAGAAATGCCCCAAAGGCAAGTTCAAGATGTAAAAAAAGCATAGCGCCTATGAGAAGAAAAAAGATTCCCATAGAGAGGCGTATATCTTGCTCCTTATTGTCGTTGTGGGGCATAAGGGCAATCGCAACCTTTGGAAACCACCAAAATATAAGCTGCATAGAGCGAAAAAGAAGAAACATAAAAAGTAAAAATGCCAAAAGTGCCATGATTGTCTGAAAAAGTCCCAACCCAAAACCAGACTTCAGAGCTGCAGAACTTATGGTAAGTATGACGATACTTGCCACCTCACCTATGCCTCCGACTGTCATGGAAAGAGTAATCCAGGGTGTTTTTCCATACTCTTTGGCCAGTGTGGCGACAAGCCCGACAGAGATGAGGGGTAACAAAACAATAAAGATTTTTCCCAAATCAAACTGTACGGAAAAGGCGATGGAAAATCCATAAAGTACTGCAAGATATACAACAACTTTTTTCATAACAGAGACAGGTGTTTTGAGTACATTTTTTAAATTGATCTCTGTTCCTGCAATAAACATCAGATATAAAAATCCAAATTCAGCAACCAAATCAAAAAGGTGTTCATCATGTAAGAAGCCTACATATCCCAAAAGAGAACCTAAAATAATTTCAATGGGTGTTGTAGGAAGCCGTAAAATTTTGGCAAAAAATGGAGAAAAAATGATGATAAGTGATATGGTAACAATCAGTATAATATTATCAGTCATCAATTTCCCCTAAGCGTTCTAGTTGACGCTTTTGGCTACATCGAGACCAAGAGACTGCAACATTGCCAGATCCTGACTCATAACACGTCCTTTTGTTGTCAGATAATTTCCGATGACAATAGAATTTGCCCCGTTTTCAAAGATTTCTGCCTGACGCTCTTGAAACATAAGTTCACGACCGCCGGCAACCATAATCCTTTCGGCATCACAGAGTGTTTCACGTGTCAGCCTGATGAGTGCGAGTGCTTCATCTGCTGTTAAAGGATTTGGTTCAAGTTCAAGTGCAGGGTTGTGGTGATAAAAATTAATAGGCACCGAAGTGGGGTTGAGTGATTTGAGTGATTCAAGCATAGAAATTCTGTCTGCCTGAGATTCTCCGAGTCCGAAAATTCCACCGCTTATAAGTACCAAACCGGCTTCATTGACATTTTGGCAGGTTTCATAGCGTTCACTCCAGGGATGGGTTGTGCAAATCTGCGGATAAAAGGCTTCACTTGTCTCAAGGTTATGGTTATAGGCTTTGATGCCTGCTTCTTTGAGTGTGAGGAGTTGTTCGACACTTGCTGTGCCGTTACAGGCAATGAGGCGTAACTCAGGGGCTGCTTTTTGTACCTCTTTGGCAACATCACAGACAAATTTGAGTGTTTTATCCGTCAATCCTTTGTCCGCTGTAACAAGACAAAATCCAAGTGCACCGTTGTCTCTTGCTGTGATGGCTTCTTGGCAGATGGCATCCATAGGCTTTTGTTTGTAACGCTCTATATCCGCTTTATAGCGAACACTTTGCGAACAAAATTTACAGTCCTCTTTACATGTACCGCTGTTGATATTACAAATGGAACATAAAAATATTTTTTCACTCACTTTTTTGCCTTTCATAAGAAAAAGTTTTTGTGAGCATATACTGCTCTTGTTTTTCTTTTTGTGTATAGTATTTTACTATAAATTTTTTTTCTAAAACTTCAAGCATGGCACATTCTGAAATCGGCTTGTTTCTCGCGCACACTTCACCGGGGTTTAAAAAGAGTGTACCCCCTGCAAATTCTATTTCAAACTGATGTGTATGTCCAAAGATGACAACCTCGGCATCTCTGCTCATATAAAAAGGCAGGTGCATCAACTTGAATTTTGTATTTGCCAGTTTAAAATAGTAGGGTTCCTGAACCAAATGGTACCTGTTGTGATACTGTACCAAATGGGCATCATTGTTTCCATAAACGGCTATATATTTTTTTTTGCATGCTTCAAGCAGGTCCAGCACTTCTTTTTCGACAATATCTCCGGCATGTATAATAAACTCAGCCCCGTTTTGCACAAGAAAATCAAGGGCAGTTTTTGCCTTTTTGACCTTTGTATGGGTATCGGAGAGTATGCCTATTTTCAATTTTTTATCCTCTGTCTTTGTATCTTCCCTGCCACTTTCACCCGCACTGAAGTACGGGTTCCGAACAAAAGCATCTTCCTCTTTCTCGGAATCGGTACTTCAGTGCCGACTGTTACAACTTTCAAGCCATGCTCAGCCCGAACTGAAGTACGGGTTCCGAACAAAAGCATCTTCCTCTTTCTCGGAATCGGTACTTCAGTGCCGACTGTTACAACTTTCAAGCCATGCTCAGCCCGAACTGAAGTACGGGTTCCGAACAAAAGCATCTTCCTCTTTCTCGGAATCGGTACTTCAGCGCCGACTGTTACAACTTTCAAGCCATGCTCAGCCCGCACTGAAGTACGGGTTCCGAACAAAAGTATTTCCAACTTTCTCGGAATCGGTACTTCAGTGCCGACTGAGACGGCTCTTAAGCTTTGTCTATCTCTTCACGAGGTGTACGCGCTTTACACTTCACACACTCATACACTTCTTTGTTCCTGTATGTACGAGGCGCAAGCACACCTTTACATCCTTTCTCTTTACACTTGATTGTTGTCGGCTCAAACTTTGAGATAAATTTACAATCAGGGTAATTTTCACATCCCCAAAAAGGGCCTCGGCGTGAGTTTTTCAGGCTGATTTTTCCGCCACAGTCAGGACAAGGCGTTTCGCTGACTTTTTCTTCAACATTGATGCTTTTTGTATTTTTACACTCCGGATAATTAGAACATGCAAGAAATTTTCCGTTGCGACCATTTTTTTCTATCATATCTGCACCGCATTTGTCACATTTCTCATCGGCCGTTGTCTCTTTTTTCTCAACCGGATTGCCTTCTTCGTCACACTGCTCTGTGTATTTACATTTTGGAAAACCGCTGCAGGCGATGAAGTTTCCAAAGCGTCCGCTTCTAAGAAGTAACTCATGCTCTCCGCATTTAGGGCAGGTACGTCCAAGCGGTTTGGCAAGTTTGAGTGAGACAATGTTTTCTTTGCCTGCTTCGATCTGTTTCATAAATTTTTCATAAAACTCAAGGAGCAGTTTCTGCCAGTCTACTTTGCCTTCGGCAATCTCATCGAGTTCTTCTTCCATCTCTGCCGTAAAGTTAATATCTACAATGTTTGGAAAGTTTTTCTCCAAAATTTCTGTTACGGTAAAAGCGATTTCTGTCGGAATAATCTGTTTCTTTTCTATAGTGACATAGGTCCGGTTTGAAAGCGTGGCAATCGTCGGTGCATAAGTTGACGGACGCCCAACGCCCTCAGATTCGAGTTTTTTAATCAGACTCGCTTCACTGTAGCGTGATGGCGGCTCGGTAAAGTGCTGCTCAGGTTTTACGCTTTGTATTTCTGCTGTGTCGCCCTCTTTTAAAGTAGGTAAAAGTTTGTCTTTGTCTTCTGCTCCCGTGACTGCATAAAAACCGTCAAAAATGAGTTTGCGTCCGCTTGCACGGAACTCATTTTCATTGCCTTGAAAGATGATGCTTTGCTGTTCAAAAAGCGCATCTTCCATCTGACATGCCATAAAACGCTCATAAATCAAACGATAAAGCTTAATCTCATCAGCTTTTAAAAACTTTTGTGCCACTTCAGGCGTAAACTGCAACATAGTCGGGCGGATGGCTTCGTGAGCCTCCTGTGCGCCTTTTGATTTTTTCGTATAAACCTTTGGTTCTTTTGGCAGATATTTCTTGCCGTAACGGCTCTCAATGATACCTCGGACTGCACCCACAGCTTCTTGTGCGAGGTTGAGTGAATCGGTTCTCATATAGGTAATGACCCCTGAAGTCCCATCTGGAGTTTTGACACCTTCATACAGCGTCTGGGCGACCATCATTGTTTTTTTCGGTGTAAACCCGAGCTTGCTTGAGGCGGTTTGCTGCAGGGTTGAAGTCATAAACGGTGGCGGTGTGGCACTTTTTCGCTGTTTTGTTTCTATTTTGGCAATTTTGAAGGCATCATTTTTGACACTTTGGGTAATTGCCTCTGCCTGATCTTTGTTCTCTATGGAGAGTTTGGAAATCTTTTGCTCTTTGTGTTTGATAAGATTGGCTTCGATATTTGGCTTGAAAAGCGTGTCAATTGTCCAGTATTCCTGAGGAACAAAGGCTTTGATTTCGCGTTCACGGTCCACGACAAGCTTGAGTGTCGAGCTTTGCACACGCCCGCCACTGAGCCCTTTTTGGATTTTTGAAGCCAGCAGAGGCGAGAGCTTGTAACCGACGATGCGGTCAAGCAAACGACGAGCCTGCTGGGCATTTACCATGTCCATGTCGATTTTTCTTGCATTTTCAAGGGCATGCTTGATGGCTGTTTTTGTAATTTCATGAAAGACAATACGCGGGAGTGTTTCGGGGTCTTTTTTGATAGCATGGGCAATATGCCAGCCAATTGCTTCTCCCTCACGGTCCTCATCGGTCGCGATATAAATCGTGTCAGCTTTTTTAGCTTTTTCTTTAATCTCTTTGACAGTTGGCGCATTTTCTTTAGCGACAGAGTATTTTGGAATAATTTCGTGAGTTTCTTCATCTATCGTAATACCAAAACGGGATTTTGGCAAATCTCGGATGTGTCCTTTGGAGGCAATAACATCATAGTTTTTACCTAAAAAGTTCTTGATAGTACGGGCTTTTGCGGGTGATTCGACGATTATTAAGTTCAAATAGTTTTCCTATATATAGTATAGTGATTTGGGTTTTTGTTTTGGAAGTGTAGCGAAAAAGAATAAAATTACGAAATCTGTTTTTAGCCGGTATAGAAAATACCTAAGTTTTTTGTAGTCCTGGCTGAGAGTGGCAGTAAAAGGACAGTTTAAAAAAATTTACAAAAAAAGCTAAAGTTATTTTTTTGAGTGACGATATTGTTACAGTCTCAAGGCAAGGATGTCTTAAGAGAACAAAAAAACTAAGAGCGACAGGCTCTTCCATAGAAAAGGATTTATTATGGGATTTAGAATTAACACAAATGTTGCGGCAATGAATGCATTGCGTAATGCAACACAAACCAACTTAGGCTTAGACAAAAGTTTAAATGCATTAAGTTCAGGTCTTCGTATTAACAAAGCGGCGGATGATGCGTCTGGTTTGGCAATTGCCAACTCTCTTCGCCAACAGGCACAGGGTCTTGGTCAGGCTATCAACAATGCCAATGACGGTATTGGTGTAACACAAACTGCTGACGGTGCTTTGGATGAGTATACCAAAATTATTGATACTGTAAGAACGAAAGCGATTCAAGCAGCATCTGATGGACAAACATTGGATACACGTAAAAAAATTCAGGCAGATATCGACAGACTTCTTGAAGAGGCGCAAAATATTGCTTCTACGACTTCATTTAACGGGCAAACACTTTTAAACGGTGCTTACCAAAACAAAGCATTTCATGTTGGTGCATATGCTGGTGAGACAGTAAAACTTTCTATTTCAGATACACAGACGGCTTCTGTATCTAAGTTTGCTCTTGCAGAGTCAACTTCTGGATTTACTTCTACGACAGCTGGTTTTGCAGGTAATACATCGACATTAAGTGCTACTGTGACAAATGCTGATGGAACAACTGCTACTGTTACTGCTTCAATTACTATTGCAAGTGGATCAAATGATGCATACGCTATTGCGCAAGCACAGGTAGATGCATTTAATGCCGCTGCGCAAACAGCAGGTGCTGATATTCGAGCAAGCCTTTATGAAGATCCTCAATCAACCGGAGCTGCACCTGAGTATGGTATACGCTTAGATTCTGCCGGTGACTTGTCTGGTATCAGTGCTACAGGTGCTACAGGAGCAGGGAATTTAGCTTATGCTGCAACTGCTGCAAGTGCAGATTTGACTAATAACCTTTCGACTGTTGATGTGACAACACGTGAAAATGCAGAAAAAGCAGTTATTATTGCTGACTACGCTTTACGTGATGTAGATAATACTCGTTCAGACATCGGTTCTGTTCAAAATCAACTAGAGTCAACTATTAGAAATATTTCTGTTACTCAAGTGAATGTAACCGCAGCAGAATCACAGATACGTGATGTTGATTTTGCGGCAGAGAGTGCAAACTTCTCTAAACTTAACATCCTTGCACAGTCCGGTTCATATGCTATGAGTCAAGCAAATGCTGTACAGCAAAATGTTCTTAGATTACTTCAATAAGCTAAGGTAGTTTTTTTTCTGTTTTCAAGTTTCTTGCTTGGAAACAGAAACTTTCCCTTTTTCAATCTCTTCAAGAACTGAGGACAAATCTCTTTCATACCTTTTTAAAATATTTAAAACTAAAATATAAAACATTTTTTTGAGTTTTTTTACATGTTTTTTTTCATTTTTTAGCTCTTTTGTAGAAAAGAAATCTGCAATATATGTTGTTGTTTCTAAAATATAACCGAATGTAATTTGATATAGTTCATCATTTGGCCTTTGGAGATATTTAGTGATTAGTAATGCAAAATTTTGAATAAAGTTTTGACTATTTGCTGTTGGAGCATGGTAGTATTCTTCCAAATCTTTTAAATAAAGCTTTAATGTAGCCATTCTGTTTTGTAATAATATTATCTCATTTTGTGTCAGTTTATCTGAAGAGTATAAGTCAAGATGATTTTGAAGCTCTTTATATGTATTTTTATTTTTGATATGTTGATTGAGTGTTACTTCGGTGATGTTTATTGGTATAGTATTTTGAAAATAGGCTCCATTTTGGCTGAGGTTAAAGACTCGTCTTTGTTGCGTAAAAGATTTTTGCAGTTGAAAATTCATAGCGCGTATAGACATTTCAAAAAGAGGTGTTGTGAAAACAATGTTTTTACAATTTCCCTGCACTTGGAGGACAGATTCTCGTAGTGTATTTTGTTCTTGTATGTTTTTGTCATGAGAAGTATCTACGTTATGATCGGTAGAATGTTCTGATATATGGCTTGCACCATCGTCACTGAGGGCTAAATCCAGTCCAAGCATATAGATATCGTGACTGGAGAAGCTCAGGGCAATTGCAACGATAGTTTCTCCAACGCTTGCTATGCCTTCGAGAGATTGACCTTCTTTATAGTTTGTTTTATCTTCCATAAGATAAATATTTTTTTTGTTAAAAGTATCAAAAAGTATTTGGGGTGCAGAAGCAGAAAAAACGACAATAGATTTTTTGAAATTTTCTTTGTAATCTGCAAGTTTTTGAAGCTCTTGTTTAACGATATGATCCTGTTCATCAATGTGAACAATAATGTCAGGAATAATTTTTCTTTCGTAAAGAAATCTAAGTGTCATAAATGGAGCAATAATAATGAATTTTTGATGGTTTTCTTGAAGCCACTTTTCGTTCTTTTGCAATGAAGGTCCGGCACCAAGTGTTAAAATGGGTTTATCTTGAAAAAAATCAAGATTTTTCTCTTCCATAGAGATAAATTTATAGCCTTGTTTCAGACGATGTAAAACGCGACCGCATTTTAATAAAAGTGTATTATGTGTATAAACTTTTTCTGGTCGTATTGTGATTTCTGTTTGTACTTTTTTGATGTTTTTTTCATCTTTTGAAGAAAAGATGGAAAACTTTAAAAAATGATTTTCTATAATAAGTCTCGTATAAAACAATGAGAATATTTGTGAAAATTCTGCATCATTTTGAGCTATAGAAAAGTAGGCAGATGTGTTTTGAAAGATATCTTTATAATTACATGTAAAGAGAGAAAGTCTAAAAAGTTCTAAGTCATCTTCTATAATCCAGTATATATTTGCATTGACTTTTTTTGTGATTGTTTCTAAGTGCAGTCCCAGTCCTGTGCCAAAAAAGATATATTTGTATATCTTAGTCAGAGTAGAAGGTGTTGGAATATTCGCATTATAGTAGTGCACTATAGGAGCAAGGGAGACATTGGATAAATATGGATTAATAGATTTTAAATCATCCGCTTTAAGAGATTCAACTTCAAATGAAATATTGTGAAATGTTTCAATGGCATGGTCTTGTTTGGTAAACGTCACATTATCACTCATTTGTTGCGCATGTTGGAGAGAGTTAGTGTTATACAGGTATGTATTATTGTGAAGTTCTACAACATCAAAATAATTATTTTTATACTCTAAATCATATTTTTGTGGATACTTTCCTTCATTGAGCAGGGTATCTAAAGCAATTAACTTTGAGTAAAGGTCCGGGTGCTTCTCTTGAAAGTAAAATAAATTTTCTTGGTAGGTAAATACTGCTTTTCTTTGTACATCGTGCATAAAAATCCTTTTGTATTTTTAAGCATTAAACATTCCAATTATATATGAGTCCATTCTTTATTCTTGTTTGATTGACTTGCCTGGTGCAATAGATTGATACCATTTTTTGCATGTTCAAAACTGTAAACATATTTAGAGTCTAGTTTTGTGTCGTTAAAGAAATTATCCAATTCATTCGCTATGTCATTATATAAATTTGCAAAACTCTCAATAAAGCCTGCCGGATGACCAGGTGTCATGCGATTGTATAAAGGATTGTTGGTTATTTCAACATCACTTCCTCTATCTATAATGGTCTTTTGTCCGGATGAATAAGAAAATTCTAACTGTTCTGGATTTTCTTGATGCCATAAGGCACTCGCCTTACTGCCATAAACTTCTATATGTAAGCCATTCCTATTGCCTAAAGCGGTTTTACTGAGCCATATATTGCCTTTTATTCCACTTTTATATTCGAGCATCATGTTTACATCATCTATGACGTTATATTGCGAAAAACTCGCATAAGTTGCCATGACTTTTGATGGCTCTTCTTGAAGTAGGAAATAAGCTAAATGATGAAGATGTGCACCAAGGTCTAAGCTTATCATTGGAATAAAGCCATCTTTTAGCCTCCATTTTTGAGGATATTTTATACTTTTTGGCGGTCTTAGGAAGCTTTCTTGAGGCATTTTTAATCGAATATGCAGTATTTTTCCCAGTTCATCGTTGGCAATTTTATGTTGCAGCTCACGTACCATTGGGTAGCCACTGTAATTATTCGTGACAACTAAAAAATGCTTTTTTTCATCATATACTTTTTTTATTGCTTCTATTTCCTGGAGTGAACTCACTAGCGGTTTCTCACAAAGTATAGGAATGTTGTTCTTAAGTAGTTCAATGATGATTGTACAGTGCATAGGAGTTGGTGTAAGTATCACTATAGCGTCAAGATTATTTTTTTCTTTTTCTACAAGCTCTTGCCAGGTATCATAAAGAGCAGGGACTTTCCATTGTGTGGCTGTTTTGTAATTAGTTTCTTGTTGTGTACTAAAGGCACCGGCAACTACTTCAAAACGTCTATCCATTTGCGAAGCGATGAAGTGTGGGTATCCGGCGATAGAGTCTAGACTACCACCTATAAATGCTAATTTATACATTATTAATTCCTCGTATAATAAATTTATCAAGTCATTACATCCAAGGGAGTAGTGGTTTGATAATTGTTTTTTAGTTTTTGATAAAGTCGTTTTTGTGTTTGTCAAATACTAAAACAACTTACAGTTAAAGAGTTGAATGACAGTCATTTTTCCTTATGAGGTTTTATGCCACTATCTAAGAAAGCATACTGCGTTTAACTTGTGTAACTTACCTATAGGATGCCAGGATGGGTTTTATCTCAATCCTCTATCGTTACGAGGCTGTAAGAAAAAGTTAAACAAATGAAAGGATGCACAATGCACTATTATGTAGGTATAGATATAGCAAAGAGTTTTCATGTTGCCTGTGTGGTTAATCAAGATGATAAAGTAATAAAGAAGTCACTCAAGTTTAATAATGACGAGAATGGCTTTAGTGAATTGGTTTTACTTTTGAACTCTATTGATGAAGTTTCAACCTTTACCATTGGTATGGAAGCAACAGGAATCTTCTTTGAAAATCTCTACCTTTATTTGAGTGAAAAAGGATTTAATGTACTATTACTCAATCCTTATCAAACAAATAGATTTAGAGAGATGGACAGTATGAAAAAAGTAAAAAATGACAACATTGATGCTTTAATGATAGCAGCTCTTATCAAATCAGGTAGATACTCTAAAGCTTATGTGAGTGAAGATACTTACCAAAGTATTAAATCACTCTATAGACATAAGAATAATCTCCTTGAGGAGATAAAAAAGCATAAACGACAGATATCTACACTCTTAGCTGTAGTATTTCCTGAGATGGAACAGGTAATAAAAGACCCATTTAATGTAACGGGGCTTGCTCTACTTGAAAAGTATCCAACTGCAAAGCATTATGAGTATGCCAGTGCGCAGAGGATACTTAAAACTTTTCGAGGTATTAAAGGCAATAACTTTAATGAGCAAAAAGCACAAAAGCTTTTAGAGTTAGCCAAACACTCTGTCTATCAGGGTAATGGTGTAGATGAGAGAGCTTATGTCATAAAGTCTCATATTCGACTTATTAAACTTCTACAAGAGGAGCTTAAAGAGCTTGAAAATGAGATGCTAAAGCTTTTTCATCAAGCACCACAACTTGAGAGGGATGAGGAGCAAGAGGTCATGGATATTATTGATAACCTTCGAACCATTCCTGGTGTAAGTGATAAAACCATCTTTGCACTCATTAGTGAGTGTGGGGATTTGAGCAGGTTTAAAAACAACTCTCATCTTATTGGTTATTTGGGCCTCTATCCTACAATAGAGCAATCTGGCAATAAGCTTAGTTATGGTCCTATTGCAAAGAGAGGTGCAAAGTTAGCTAAAAAAGCGTTATATCAAGCTGCCATTGCAGCTATTAGACATAATAATGAACTTAATAAGCTCTTTAGAGACAAGGTCTCTCAAGGCAGAGCCAAAAAAGAGGCTGTAGTCATTGTTGCAAGGAAACTTGCTCATATCATTTTAGCTATTTATAAAAACAATGTTGCCTATAATCCTCAAAGGGTATTTCAGGCATCAGCATCTTGAGTTTCATTCAACTATTTAACAATAAGTTGTTATAGAACTTGATAAACACTATATAGACAATTATATAACAGTCTATACCCTCAAGGGGCACCTAGCACTTTATCATTGTCAACCAAACAGTTTTTTAGTTGTTTGATCATTGAAACACTTGAGTCAAATTCTAGATAATGACTTGTAAAAAGTGCTTCAAAAATCAAACGCTCTTAAGAGCCAAAAGGCTCTTAAAAATGTTCTTTGAAAGTTTATTGTTACGGGACTATTGTCTTTTTTATTTTTTCGCTCCGTTTAAGTTATTCTTTATAGGATTGCTTGGAATACAATAAAGAACAGTACTCAGACACATATCTTCATGTACTCGAATATACATATCGTACGATGGTTCAATTTTTTGAATGAGAAGAGGTATTTCCCATAAGTCTTCTGGTTTATGATAAAGACAGATTGCTAAATTTGGCTTATATTTTTGAATGGTTTTTGTTGCACCAATAAGTGCTTCTGTTTCTGCACCTTCTATATCCATTTTAATGAAATTCGGATTTGCATTGAGTATTACACTGTCTAAAGCGATTACAGGTACTTCTATATCTGAGTTTGAATCAAAACTAGCACTTGAATCTATCCCTGAATTTGAAAATTTTAAGATATTATTTTTAGAATAAACCCCGGCGGGGTAGATAAAAAAGTTTGTTTTCGAATGCTTTACACTTAGCACCGAGAGTCTATTCTGAAGTTTTATTAGATTTTTTGTATCTGGTTCAAATGAGAGTGCAGTATCTATTTTTATATTCTGTTGCATTAATTCTTCAATAGTGTCACCAGTATAAGCCCCACAGTCAATAAAATTAATGCTTGTAAGGTTTTTTGTTATAGGGATATCTGAAGGAAAGTATTCAGTATCTTTTGGTTTGATATAGTACTGTGTATCTAATGTTTTACGTAGCATAATAATTTTTGTTAAAATATTTTTAGATATATCATCTTTTAAAAGTGAATGTAGTTTTTGGAGTTTATCTTCATTAACCATTCTGTTTGTATCTTTAACAAGCCACAAATATCCTCTGTCTGCTATGAGTTCTAATATATTTGGGAGTTCACAAATGGCTTGTGTAAAATTAATTACATTGGTAAACCCTCTGTTTTGTAATTCTCTTTCAATTTTTTTTGAATGTTGCAAAATAGAGATATAAATTTTTGTATCCTTAGGTAGCTCTGAGAGTTTTTTTAAAGGTATACCTTGATACTGTTCGAAGTTTGAAAAATCATCAATAAATAGGGTAATATTTTTTTTCATTGCTTTAAGAAATAATTGTCCAAATGCACCTAATCCATATATTGCAACATCTTTCAAGTTAGTCTCCTAATATTTTTCGTTTGAGATGAGTCTTACTAATTTGAACAATATAGTTTCGTACATCATATCCAAATTCTTTCTCAAGCATATTCAAATATTTTAGATTAGTATTATATGTCTGAAATGCTTGATCTCTAAAAGCTACAATATCTTTCGCACTTACACTCTTTGATGGTAGGGGTTGAATATCATAAGAGTGTTGAGAATATCCTGTCCACTCTTTTGGAAGTTCCAATCCCTCTTTGAGTGCAATATTATAAAGTTCTGATCCTGGATATGCCATGGCACAATAAAAGTTTGCAAATTCACAATTGAGTTCTTTGGCCATATCTAATGTTTCTTGCATAGACTCTATTGTATCATCAGGCAGACCAAATATATAATTACCAATGACCCTAATCCCTGCATCTTGAATTTTTCTGACTATTGTTTGAATATCATTGACTCTCATCTTTTTTGAGGCACCATCACGAACTTCTGCATTTGCAGATTCAATTCCTAAGGCTAACCAGTGAAAGCCTGCTTTTTTCATTTTATTTAGAGTGTTCTCATGTACGGTATCAACTCTTGCATAAGCCCAAATATTTAACTCTAAATCTTTTTCTATAATTAAATCAACTATTTTCATGTAATGTCTTTCATCAAGTACAAACATTTCATCAATTATTTTTATATTTTTTATACCATACTGCTTACTTAGTAACTCAAGCTCTTGGACAACTAGTTCGGGAGAACGATAGCGAATACTTGACCCACCAAAAGGTGCATTAATACAACAAAATGTGCATCTATAAGGACAGCCTAAAGATGTATAAACTGCTCCATAGGGCATTCTGTTTTTTATATCATCAAAACAGTGCCAGTTATGAGCTCTATATTTACCCATAGGTAACAAGTCCCATGCTGCTATTGGTAAATATTTATCAAGATTTTTGATGAGTGGTGGTTTTGGATTATTTCTGATTGTATTGTCTTTTTTGTACCAAACTCCACTTACCTGAGATAACTCTAGAGTACCTTTTAAGTATTCAAGTAACTCCTTGAGTGGAATCTGTTCTTCACCCTCTATAATGAAGTCAGCATCCTCCTCTTGGAGTGTTCTTTGTGGGAGTGCAGAGGCATGTAGCCCTCCAAGTGCTACTGTAGCATCTGTGAGTTGCTTGAGTGCTGTTACGATTTTACCGGTAATGCTCATATTTTGTGTTGATGCGGATGGTTGATTTCCGTATACAATAACTGCACTCAAGAGAGGGTTTAGTTCCTTAACTTTTTGTGCTGTCTCTTGGGGTGTAATATTTTCTGCATTAGCATCAATAATCGCTACACTAAAGCCTTCACTACGTAAATAACTTGCATAAGAGGCAATTTGAAAAGGAGGTTCTATTGCGGTTAAATCTTTTCCAAGGTCTTGAAAAACCGCTTTTCTATCACCTGGGTTTATAAATACAATGTCTATCATCTCAAAACCTTTTGTATCTCTTTTTGAATGTTTGCAACTCCTAGATTATTTTTTTCATGAACATACTCACGGCTTCCTACTTCAAAGATATATTTTTTGTCAAATCCTAAGTTAATTACTTTTTTATCTTTAAAGTTGTAATTTATCTCAGCATCCAAGCCACCACTAGAACTAAAAGCTTCTTCAAGTGTGATGATTGTATGAGTGTTTTTGAGGAGCTCTGTGAGTTTACCTTTATTGTAGGTGTTTAAAAAATATAGGTCAATAAGCATGATATTAAACTCTTTTACAATCTCCATCGCTTTTTGAGTCATATACCCAGTAGAAATTATGGCTACATGTTTCCCCTCTTGTAAAACTCTAAAACCATCATCAAAATTCTTTATATCTTGAGATAAACTCTGCATAGGCTTTGCATCTAGTCGTATGTATTTTGGTTTTTTAATGGCTAAAGTTCTCTCCATATATGCTGCAGATAAGGAGTAGTCACTAGGAGAAAAAACTTCCATATTTGGAAGTGTCTTCATAATAGAGAGGTCTTCTAAGCAGTGGTGAGTAGGTCCACTCATAGCATAACTTACACCTGCACCAACACCTATTATATTGATATTCATCTCTCTGATATGTGAGAGTACTGCAATATTCACTCGAATTTGCTCAAAACATCGCATAGTGATAAAAGGAGCTATCGCATAGAGATAGACATTAAAACCCTCGAGTGCTAAACCTGTGCCTAGATTGATGAGGTTTTGCTCTGCTATACCGACATTGATAAACCTATCTGGAAAATCTTCACGAATTTTATCGACTATGGGTGCACCAAAATCAGCAGAGAGAAAGAAAATAGTACTATTTGTTTTCATTTTCTCATACAAAGCTGTTAAAAAGGTATCTCGCATCGCTTTAATCTGCATTTTGAATCTCCTTAATGAGAGTACCGATATCTTCAGGCTTGACTGAGAGAATATGACTTAGGGAGTGTGTCTCTAAGAAGGGAACACCTTTACCCTTAATAGTATTGACTATAACAACTTTTGGTTGTGCTTCTCTATTTGTTATAGCATCTTTTAAAACACTCTGTACCTCTTCTATATCATGACCATCCTCAACTTCATAAACTTTCCAATTAAAGGCATTCATTTTTTTACTTAGAGAGTTTAGGTTGATAATATTCTTACTATAGTCAAGCATGGAGACTTTGTTATAGTCTACAATGAGTGTGAGATTATCTAGGGAGTGCTGCGGTGCAAACATTATAGCCTCCCAGTTAGAACCCTCGTTTAACTCACCATCTCCCGTTAATACGACTACATTTTGCTCTTTATTTTGTGCTTTTAAGGCGACAGCTATACCACAACTCACACCTAAACCATGTCCTAAAGATCCATTGACTGTCTCATACCCTGGTATAATGGGATCAGGTATCCCCCCTAAAAAAGTACCATCTTTACATACATTTTTTAGTTCTTTTTTATCAAAGAAGCCTAAATCTGCAAGCAGTGGATACATAGAGATTGAACCATGCCCTTTAGATATTACAAACCTATCTCTACTTGCATCTCTTGGATTTTTAGGATTAAAATGAAGTATATCCCCATAGTACAGAGCAATAAAAATCTCTACAGGAGAGAGTGAAGATGCAACACGTGTCTCAACTGCTAGTTTGTGAATCTTGAGAGTTTCACACCGTATGAATTTTGCTTTTTCTTTGAGTTGTGTTATGTCAAGCATAATTTTCCTTGTACCACTGATATGTTTTGAGAAGTCCTTCTTCAAGTGCAAATTTTGGCTTCCATCCCAAGGCTAAAATTTTATTACTATCGAGTAGTTTTTGCATAGTTCCATCGGGTTTGCTGGTATCCCACTTGATATCTCCTTTGTATCCTATAAGCTGAGAGATACTCTGTGCTAACTCTTTTATGGAGTAATCCTCTCCAGTTCCAAGGTTATAATGAGAGTTTTCTAGTTTATCGCTATTTTGCATGAGAAAAATACTTGCATCCGCTACATCTTCACTAAAAATGAATTCTCTCCTAGGTTTACCACTGCCCCAGAGTGTAAGAGTATCAGCATTTACTTCTTTGGCGGTGTCTATTTTTTGTATTAGAGCAGAAAAAACATGAGAATTTTTTAAATCAAAATTATCATTTGGACCATAAATCGAGTTTGGAATCACACAGATAAATCTGTTTGTGTTATATTGAGTATTGTAAGACTTACAGCCTATAATACCAGCAATTTTTGCAGCGGCATAACCCATACTTGTCTCTTCTATAGCCCCTGTGAGCCAATACTCCTCTTTCATAGGTTGCTTACAGATTTTTGGGTAAGTACAAGAAGAGCCATAAAAGATTACATTCTTCACTTCATGCTTATTGGCAGCTTCAAAAATATTATCTTGAATGAGTAAGTTTTCGTGTAAATACGATGCTGGTTCAGTTCTGTTTCCAATAATACCACCAACTTTTCCTGCACATAAGAAAACATACTCTATTGTCTGCTCTTTAAAAAAAGTATGAATTGCACTTTTGTCTGTAAGTTCTAACTCTTTATGAGTTTTAGTAATGATGTTTTTATATCCACTCTCTTGCAATCTTTTATAAAGAGCACTCCCTAGAAGTCCTGTATGTCCAGCTATGTATATAAGAGAGTTTCTATTAAACATTACTAAATTTAGAGTTATTTATAATCGTATAGCCTTTTATGAGTTCTTTTATTCCCATTTCAAGACTGAATTTTGGTTTAAATCCTGTTGCCTCTATTTTATCATTTGAAACGATGTAGTTTCTCTGATCTGGATCTTTACCGATTTCGGCTTCCATGATAGTAAACTTTGGAACTTGTTGTTTTATAATCTCACATAATTCAAGCTTAGAAAGATTTGCATCAGAGAGGCCTACATTATAAGCTTCCCCTTTCATACTCTCAAAATTATCTATTCCATGAATAAAGGCATTGGCAACATCGCGAATATGAATATAGTTGCGTTTGAAGTGCCCTTCAAAAATAACTATAAAACCATCATTAACCGCTCTATATGTAAAGTCATTTACTAATAAGTCGAGACGCATACGAGAGCTCATTCCAAAAACAGTTGCTAGTCTAAAACTCATAGAGTTTTCACGCTCAAGTATGATTTTTTCTGCTTCAACCTTTGTAACACCATAGGTTGATATTGGATTTAAAGGAGTCTCTTCTGTACAATATATCCCATCTTGTCCAACACCATAGCCACTATTTGTGATGGGCATTAAAACTCTTTGCGAAGGTGAGAGAACATCTGAAAGTGTTTGTACAGCATCTCTATTTGTACTGATGGTTCCTATCATATCACGATTACAAAGAGGTGCCCCAACTAGTGCTGCAAGAGGAATAACTACATCCATGTTTTTAGTCATTGATTGCAGAAGTTTTTTATCTCTAGCATCACCTTTAACAACATTAAAATTATCAAGATGACACACTTCCGCTAAAGAGTTTTGCCCAAACATAAATGTGTCTAAAACTGTCACTTTATGCCCTCTAGCTAATAACTCTGGAACCATCACCGAGCCTAAATATCCTGCACCGCCTGTAATTAGTATGTTTAAACTCATTTATAAATCCTTTAGTGTTGTGTAGAGTAAATCAATCTCTTGAGTCATATCTTTTGGAGCATTTCCAACGAAAAAGCCATTATTATGTGCATAACTTGCATTTGTAGATTTTGTAACTTCATAATCAAAGTATTTGATGACATCATGCTCTAAGAAATTACCACCGGTAATGATTCTATAACCAATTTTAGCTTTTTTTAGTGCTCTAAAGACATCTTCTCTCTTTAAATGACTTTTTGGATTTATAATCATAGTAAAACTAAACCAAGAACTCTCACCAATCTCTTTTTGGATGATAAACCTTTTATCATTTACAAATTTCTTTTGAAAATATTGAGCATTTTTTCTTCGCTGTTCTAGCATAGCGGGGAGTTTTTTAATTTGTTGCAGTCCCAATGCACCTTGAAGCTCACCGGGTCGAACATTATAACCGGGCAGTATAAACCTATAAGCTTCAAAAAAATCATCATCTTTTTTCTCATAGATAGGGCTGTTTTCATCTTGATCTCGTGTCCATCCGTGATTACGAAGAGATTTACATAGAGAGTATATCTCAAAATCATCCGTTAGAATGAGTCCTCCTTCCATTGTGGAGATATGATGGGAAAAAAATGTTGAAAATGTATTGACAATTCCACTTGTTCCTGTATATTTTCCATTATATTTGGCACCCATAGATTCACAGTTGTCATCAAATAGCATAATATTGTTTTCTTCGCAAATAGTTTCAATAGCATCATAATAGTTTGGATTACCAAGAACAGATACCGTTAAGATAAGCTTTGTTTTTTCACTAGCTGCTTTTTTAAGTTCAGTGATATCGTAGTTTAAAGTGTCAACTTCAATATCAACAAATTTTAATTTTAGCCCATACTGCTGTAGAGGGTAAAAAGTAGTTGCCCATGATATGCAAGGGACTATTACTTCATCGCCTCGTTTAAGTGGTGCATTTTTTTTATGAAAAAGAGCCGCAATAGCTACTAAGTTTGCTGAACTTCCAGAGTTTACCATTACCGCATATTTTTTACCAAAAAATGCAGCAAACTCTTGTTCAAATGCTTTAACATTTTTACCCATACTAAATATATCACTCTCTATGACATCGTACATTGCTTGCTTTTCTTCTCTACCAAAGGTTGAGTATGCTAATTCATAATTCATTTTTATTCCTATCTTCATCTTCATAAATAACTATCTTAGAACCCTCAAAATCAAATTTAAAAGGAATATGAAGATAGCCTTCAAGTGCTTGAATCACACTATTTTGATGCTCCTTTTCTACATAAAAGACCATGAACCCACCACCTCCTGCACCTAGGAGTTTTCCTCCAATCGCACCTGCATTTAAAGCTTTTGTGTATAAGCTGTCTAGTTCTACATTTGTTATTTTGCTTGAGAGCGTTTTTTTGAGTTCCCAAGTTTGGTTAAGAAGTCTACCAAAATCTTGTAAATCTCGACTATTATCTGTAAGTATTGTATGTGCTTCATCCACAAGTTCTTTCATTTTGTTGAGATTGTCGATATTGATGTTAGTTTTCTCTCTTTGCTCTTTAACTATTTCTGACGCAGTACGAGAAAGCCCACTAAAAAAGAGCATAATATTATCTTGAAACATTTTCATTCTATGAGGTTTCATAATTATAGGAGAAACACTTATCTCACCATTTTGTAAAAAATCTATGGTATTTAGACCCCCATGTGCTGCAAAAGTTTGATCTTGGGAACCAACATTCTCTTTAATAAGATTTTGTTCTATATAAATAGCTTCTTTTGTGAGTGCAGTTTTAGAAATAATTTCACCATTAAGGGCATGAAGGGCTTGAACCAATCCTACTGTAAAGGCTGAACTCGACCCCATACCACTTCGTGCTGGTATATCGCCATCATGATTAATAGAAATTCCATGTTTAATATCAAAATATTGTAATGTTTCTCTGACAGAAGGGTGTTTAATATCTTTAAAGTTATTTACATTCTCTTGCTGAGAATAAACTATGCGATGCTTATGAGTAAAAAATGGTGGTAATTTGCGTATATTAAGGTAAGAGTATTTATCTATGGTTACCCCTAAGGTTTTCCCACCATGCTCTAAATAATATTCTGGATAATCAGTACCACCGCCGAAAAATGAGATACGATGTGGTGTTCTTGAAAGTATCAAAAAAGTTCCTTAAAATCTGTTTGTGCTTTAATATAATCTTTTGGTATCCCAATATCGACAAAATAACTGTTTGCTGTATAGGCTTTAATATTTTTTTGTTCATTTAAAAAATCTTCAAAAGAAAAAATATTTTGTGTGTGTTGTTCAAATATTTTTGGACTTATAGAGTAAACACCAGTATTAATAAAACCTTTTTTTGTAAACACTTTTTCTTCAAAAGAGAGTACCCTATTATGGTGAACAATTACACTCCCATAACGTTCAAAATTTTGCATAGGCTTTATAGCTATAGTAATGAGTGAGTTTGTAGAAAAGTCAAAAAAAGCATCAATTTTTAAATTAAAAAATGTATCTCCATTTAGAATAAGTATATTCTCATCTGTAGGTAATAGTTTAAGAGCTTTCTTTATCGCTCCTCCTGTGCCAAGAGGTGTTGTTTCACTTGAGTAGGTAATTTTTATATTCTTATATTTGTTTTTAAAGTATTCTTTTATGATTTTTTGTTTATAACCAACACTTAAAACAACTTCATCAATTTCAAATGATGAAAGTTTTGTAAAAATATATTCTAAAAATGGTTTTTTTCCTATTTTTGCCATTGGTTTTGGTACATCTTTTACTAAACTTTGTAAGCGAGTACCAAAGCCCCCTGCTAAAATGATTACTTTCATAAGTAATATTCCTTATATAATACTTGATTGATAAAGTCTATAGGCTGCTGTTGTTCTAAGTTTTTCGATTGTTTCATTTGTAAAAAAAGCTTTATTATTGTAGGAAAAAAATAAATATTTTTTATAATTAAAGCAGAAAGTGACAATATAGATAGAATTTTTTTTTGTTGCAATATTCTAAAAATAGACCAATAAAGCGTATAAATATTTTCACTATAGAAGTACTTGTTATCGATTAAAAGCATTCTGTCGCTCAATGAGATATTTTGCAAGTTGATAAAGATATCAAGAAGGCTTCCCTCCATTTGTTTGTTCGTTGAGAGGCATGGTGTAGATAATGCAATAAGAGATGATGCAAAGATGCTTTGTTTCCTAATTTTAATATTAATATGTAAATCTGATGCGAAAATAAATGGGATTTCAAGTAAAGAGTAAAAATCTGCTATATTTTGCAAGGGTGGAATAATAATAATATCACTTATTAGGGCATAATATCTATCAATATATTCAAATGAATTATGCGAATCTTTAAAGATACAAGAGACTTTACACTGGTATATTTTTTTGATTTTAGCGAGCCTATTGAGTTTTAAAGAAGCATCACCTTGATCAAATAAGATACATATATGGTTTATTGTATACTTTTGGATATTCTTTTCAATATATTTATAAAGATATTCATCATTATGATATTTGAGTATATCTGTATAATTTAATGTAGTAAAATTTTTAGATCCTTTTTTCAGTATGTCTTCAATGAAAGCGTCTTTTGAATGATATAAAAATAGTGTATTAAAAATCATTTATTTATCCTTTTGTATCTTTTGTAGGCATAAATAGATTGCATTTTAAGATGGTAATATATTGTTTTAAAATCAAATAGTTTATAGTTGGAAAATATTTTTATTTCTTGAATTAAAAATGAAAACTTCCCTTTAAATAGGAAGTTGAAAAAGAACAAGAAATGATAAGATGTGTAATTCTTTAAAAAATTTTTATCAATATAAAGTTTTTCTACCCTATTGGAGTTATAGTGAAGCTGTGGAATAATTTTTTTAAAACGATCTTTTGCATCAAATTTAAGTGCTTGATTGTGCAATACTTTTGTTATATTTAAGCTTTCTTGTGGATGTGACAAATAATATTGTATTTTTTTTAATAAATCTTCTTTTGAGTTAAAACAAATACGGTCATCATCAAAGAGAGCCCTTGTTCCAATACCATCTTGACTCAAACAAAATGAATTGGTTAAGTATATCTCTATAAGTCTACCTTTTGCTTGTTGTATTCTTGCATTAATATGGGTACCTATAGTGAAGTTAGTATTAGTATTAAAATCAAATGTGTCACTATAGGCACTATCTGTAAAATTGAGATTTATTTTACTTGAATTTATGATTTTAATCATTTTCTTATGGTTTACAAAACCATTGTCTGAACCGACACCATAAGTTTGAATATTAATACCGTTTTTTTTGAGGTAATTTATATATTCATGTCTATTGGTTTTATTTACGTTGCCAATAAAAGAGACATCAATTGTTTTTTCAAGATTTAAATCTGTAAACATAGTTTTGTTATATAGGCTGTAAAGTGTGATTGCTTTAAGATTATAATTTTTATAAATGACATTATTTGGTATAACGGTAAATGGTAAAATATAATCAGCAATTTGATTGTAATATCTGTCTCTAGATTCGAAAAAAGTTTCTGGGTCTTGTGTGGTTTGAATTATACAAAGTTTGTATTTTAATTTTAAATTGTAAAGAAATTGAAGATCAATTGTAAAATCTTCGGCCCCGAAGCTTATGAAAAAAAATTTGATTTGATTTTTTTTAATTATTTTTTCTAAAGTGGCTTCAAAATCATTTTTCCCATTTTCAAAATATAAATCATAATAATCTAAACTTATAAGATTGGGGAGATTTTCATGAAGTCCATAGCGATAGGCATCAAAGATAGTATATGTATCTGGACGTGAGTTTTTATTTTTGTGACTGAAGCGTGAGATAAAAAGTGTATTACTGTTTTTCATTAGAGTATTCTACTATAATTGGGTTTATAAGGCTATTTATATTGTTTAAAATATTTATATCTTTTGTTGGAAGCTTGATAAATATAATGGCAATTTGTGTATGAAAATAATCTTTAATAGAGGTGTTTTCTTTTAAAAGTTCAAATTTATTAATAATGTGTTGCTGTAAAATTTTGTCAATAACAAGTCCTGTGTATAATCCATTTTTTGAAGGCATAACTACATGTCTAATTATAAAATTTTGTTCTTTTTCAGGGTAGAGTACTCCTTCTAAGGGAATACCAGTATATGACTTGATTACAATTTGTGAATATTTGATATTATCGCATAGTTCTATGAGTTTTGGATAAAAATCACCTGCTATTCTTCTTGTTACATCTATAATATATGGAATGTTATTTTTGATAATAACTTGTAAATGAAACATTCCATCAACTAAATGTAGTTTTGTTGCTATAGTTCCTATATTGTTAAGTAATCTCTCTCTGATGGTTTTTTCTAAAGAAATAGGATAAGCTGTAGTTATAAGGTAACTATTAAGGTAGCTTTCATCTGCTCCAAAAAAAGAGTAAGAGATTTTTTGGTTTTGCAGTATTACTGAACAGGCGATAAGCCTCCCCTCTATAAACTCTTCTAAAAAAATTTCATCTGAATATGCACTTGATTCTTTTAATGCGCTCGTGAGTTCAACTTTATTTTTTACAATTTGAACCCCTCTCCCTCCTGAGAGTTTTGTAGGTTTAACAACTATTGGAAAGGATAGAGAGATGTTGTTTAGATTATCTTTATAATATATGCCTTTTGGTGTAGATATATTATGATGAAGACAAAATTCTTTAAATTTCCATTTGTTATGTACAAGTTGTGCTACTTCTAAGGTGTCAAAGTTACCTATGTTAAGTTTGTGAGCAAGCGTAACGGTGCTTAGATAACTTTCTTCACCACATCCTGGAATCAAGTAACTTACTTTTTCTTTGTGGTAAATTGCTTCAACTGCTTCAAGGTCATTAAAATCAATTTTATAATATTTGTTTGAGTAATTATGTCCAAGATAATCGTCCCTGTTTCCAAGAGTAATGACAAAGTAGTCTAATGCTTGAGCTGCTTGAATAAGTGGAATATCTCTATGGCTTCCACCAAGTATTAAGAGTTTTTGCATAAGCTCAGTACCTTTGAGTATATTTTTTGACTTGCATCTGTTGAAATAGCTGTATTTATAAGGATGCGAGTAGTAAAAAGTTTTTGGACATTTTCTGCCATCTTTTTTACCCAATCTCTTTCTGTTATATCGACAAAAGCAGCTGCAAGTTTATGTGAAATAAGTTGTTTGACACCAATAGATTGATTTTTTGTTATAGCAATAATGAGACTTGATGTATTGAGATAAGCTAATTCATATACACTCATACTTGCCGTGGTAATAGCAAGTGTACTTTGTGCCATCTGTTTTATCAGTTCTTTATCTGTTGGCTTGTACAGTATTGTTATATTGTCATACTTCTTGAGAGCTGTAACTGTCGCTCTATCGTTACAAACAACAACAGTATCAAGTTTCAAATATTTTAGACCATGAACTATCTGATATGTGAGACCTTGTGTGTCGGCACCACCCAGCATAATGAAAATTTGTTTCTTTTTCTGTACTTTTGCTGTTAAAACCTCTTCACGTAATACTAAATAGGGTAAGCCTAAAAGGTATACATGTTCTTTTTTTTCTTTTTGAAAAAAAAGATTTTTTGCATCAGGTGCAAAGTTGATGATGATGCCATGGGGATACTCTAATCTTGCATAGTCATCTAAATAAACAGGAACCTTACAGTTTTTGGCAATCTCGTTATATATTTTAAGGGGAGCTATATAGCTATCTATAAAGATGACATCATACTGCTCTTGAAGTTGAAAATTTCTAAAAGAGAAATAGCATAAGTTTTCAAAAGCATAATCATAATTGACATCACTATCGAGATAAAATGATGCATTAAAGCCTAAAGAGAGAGCTTTTTTGTAGAGTGTATATGTTCTCACCAGGTGTCCCATTCCTCTTTTGGAACCAGCTTCTGTAAAAAAAGCAATTTTTAAGGCGGGCATCAATTATAATCCACCTATATCATCCCAAGACAGCAAAGAACCTCTTGGAATAAAGTGCATAGATTTTCTACCGATTATTTTTTTAATTTCTTTAGACTCTATTCCTCCACCGGGACGGATGCTTCTAAAGTTCTTATTTTCTTCAAAAACTTCACCCTCATTGATATCTTTAATTGCTATCAATGAGCGTTGTGACTTGTTGGGTATTATGGGAAAAGAGATCTCACCTAAAGCATCTTGAACCATCTGGGTGCCCTCTACTATCGCTTTGAGTTCATTTGGTGTAGCTGAGAAAAAACTGTCTACAGTTTTTTGTTTTCTGTCAAGTATAAAATGTTTTTCTATGATATCACATCCTAATGCAACAGAAGCGATAGGAATGGCAGTTCCCAAGGTATGATCAGAGAGACCTACAGGGCATTTGAAAAGTTCTTTTAAAAAAGGAATGCTTTTGAGGTTTATATCTTTTGGATCAGCAGGGTATTCGCTGGTGCATTTTAAAATAGCAAATTCACTTTTCTCCTTTGTTAAAACGGCTACGGCATCATTGATTTGTGAAATGGTTGCATTCCCTGTTGAAAGGATAACCGGCTTGTTAGTTTGTGCAATTCTTCTTACAAGAGGTAAGTCAACTATCTCGGGAGAAGCAATTTTATATGCTGGCATATTGAGTGTTTCCAAAAATTCTACAGCTTCAAAATCAAAGGGAGAAGAAAAAAGAGTTATGCCAATCTCTTTCGCCAGTTTTTGAAGTTCACTTGTCCATTTCCAAGGCATAGCAGCTTCTTTATATAAGTCATAAAGATAAACTCCTTCCCAAGCACCTTTGGCTTCAAAAGCACTTGTTTTACAATCAAGTGTAATACTGTCAGCACTGTATGTTTGAATTTTAACCGCATCTGCACCTGCTTTTTTTGCAGCTATAACAATTTTTTTTGCAATTTCTATGTTATTTCCATGGTTAGCAGACATTTCAGCTATTATATAGGGTTTACAACCGTCACCAATGACCCGGCCATCAATTTGAAAGGTTTTATTAAATTTCATTTTGAACAACTACTTTTGAGGGTTTTCTTTTCTTGTGCTGCAGTCTTACTAAAATAGGATGTTTGGTGTAAAACTCGATAGAGTATTTCAGCTTGTTCCCAATCTTCAAGAGTATCTATATCTTGTACTAAGTATCGAGGAATAACAACAGGAATGCTCTCACTTCCAAATGCTATATCTTTTGCTTGTGTTCCTACTTTTTCCCAGTAGAATTGTCCTGCATCTTGGTAGGCCTCTTCTAAATCCTGACTCCTTGTGGAAAAATGCTCAGGAGTAAACATTTTGCATCGTCCTTCCTTGGTAATCTTAAAAGTTCTCTGTATCGGGAAAGGCATACTTGTTACACTAAACGCCATGCGAGCATTAGAATTTTTTAGTTTTTCAAGTCCATCAACTAGGTATTTTTCTTGTAAAAGTGGTGCAGTTGCATAAATAGTACAACAATAATGATAATTTTCCCCATTTTCTTTTAATTTATGGAGCGTATAACTTACGGCCTCTCCACTTGAAGAAAAATCATCACTCAGTTTTTCAGGTCGCATAAAAGGAACTTCTGCGCCATACTCCTGTGCAATTCTTGCAATCTCCTCATCCTCTGTAGAAACAATTACTTTGTCAAATAATTTACTTTTAAGTGCTGCTTCTATGGAGTAGGCAATTAATGGTTTTCCTAAAAAATCTTTGATATTTTTTTTTGGTATCCGTTTGCTTCCCCCTCGTGCAGGGATAATGGCTATGGCATGATTTTTCATTAAAAACTACATCCTCTGTGTGTATATTTGTGAATTATATCCAAAAAAGTGTCTGCTACATATTTTGCATCTTCCATGCTCATTGTCTGATTGCACGGCAAAGAGATTTCAGAGCGGTAAAAATCATTTGTAACAGGGAGTGCAAACTTTCCGAATTTTTCTTCGTAAAAAGAGTTTTGGTAGATTGGTTTGTAATGCACTTGTACACCTAAACCTTTTTGTTGCAATTGGGCAAAAATTTCTTCTTTGCAACAATGGAGTTCCGGATTTAAGATAATTGGGTAGAGATGTCTTGATGTTATGGTATTTGACTCAATCCTTTGAGTGAAAAAAAGTTTTTCATTTTTAAAGCGTTCATTGAAGTAGTTGGCAATATTATTACGAATTGTTATAAATCTATCAAGTTTTTTTAGTTGAGAAATTCCAAGTGCAGCAGCAACTTCGGTAAGACGATAGTTATAGCCCATGCTGACCATATCAGAGTTCCAAAGTTTTTTCTTGATAATTCCATGTGAGCGAAAAAGTTTTAATTTATTTGCGTAATTTTCATCATTTGTGAGTACAGCGCCGCCTTCACTTGTTGTGATGGGCTTAATGGCATGAAAGCTGAAAATAGTCATATCTGAAAACGAACCTATTTTTTTTGAGTCAATACTTGAACCCAGTGCATGTGCAGCATCTTCAATGACGAGGAGATTATGCTTTTTTGCAATTTCATGGATTTTTATAAGACTTACAGGTTTTCCGGCAAAGTGAATGGGAACTATTGCTTTTGTTTTTGAAGTTATGAGCTTTTCAATACCATTTTCATCAATATTTCCATCAAGTTTAACATCACACCAGACGGGTTTTGCACCAACATCGACAAACATATTTGAAGTGGAAACAAAACTGATGGCAGAAGTGATAATTTCATCATCTTTTGTAATATCACAGGCGTGATACGCTCCTGAAAGTGCAGAAGTAGCAGAATTAAAAGCAACAGCGTATTCGCTACCCGTATACCTGCATAGTGCTTCCTCAAACTCTGCCACCTTTGGACCTTGGGCTAAAAGCTGACCGTGTAGCACCTCCGTAACCGCTGCTATGTCATCCGCTTCGATGAGTTGGGTTGAATAACTCAGCATTAGTTTTCTTCTTGTTCTGATTGTTTAAGTTTTTCCATAAGATCTTGATGCGAAAGCCATAATGTATTGTCTTTTGAGTTGTAATTAAAGCCCTGTTCAACAATATGACCTTTTTCACCTAATCGGTTACATGTATAATCAATAGGTGATGAAAAAGTAATACTTGGCTGAATAATAAAGTGGTCATTAAACTCCAAAGTTAAATGACTGTCATCAACAGGGCACATGATTTCATGCAGTTTTTCACCGGGACGAATACCTATGATGTCTTGAGGTAGATCCGGGGCTAATGCAGAAGCGAGTTCCGTCATCTTCATAGAAGGGATTTTAGGAATGAAAATTTCTCCTCCCTGCATTCTTTGAAAATTTTTTAAAACAAAATTTACACCTTCTTGGAGCGTAATCCAAAATCTTGTCATATTAGGTTCAGTGATAGGAAGAGATGTTGTTCCCTCTTTGATTAGTTTTTTAAAAAAAGGTATAACTGAGCCACGTGAGCCTAAAACATTTCCATATCGGACAACTGAAAATTTAATATCATGATTGCCTCGTACATTATTGGCTGCAACAAAAAGTTTATCAGACAGAAGTTTTGAAGCACCATACAGATTCGCAGGAGATGCTGCTTTATCTGTTGAAAGGGCAATCGTATAAGGTACTTCATTATTGATGCAGGCATCAATAACATTTTGGGCACCCATAACATTTGTTTTGATACACTCCATAGGATTGTATTCGGCAATAGGAACATGTTTGAGTGCAGCAGCATGCACAACAAAGTCAACTCCGTTCATGGCTTTTTCTAAACGAGGTAAGTCCCTTACATCACCTATGAAATAGCGCATGCAACTTGCATTAAACGTTTGTGCCATTTCAAATTGTTTGAGTTCGTCTCGTGAATAGATAATTATTTTCTTTGGTTGATAACGCTTGAGGATTGTACGGACAAACTGCTTGCCAAAACTGCCAGTACCTCCTGTGATGAATATCACTTTACCATTAAACATTTATTTATATCCTACATTTTATATTTACATATACAAGCAATTATAATACCATTTACAACTGAATATCAGCAATCACAAGTAATCTAATTATTGCTGTTTAATTGTGCTGAAATAATCTGCTGCAGTGATGAAAATTGAGAATTGAGTCTACTGATTATTCCGTCGTATGCAGTAAATCTTTTGGTCATAATTTCATATCTTGTATCAAGAGAAGCCTGGGCTTTTTCTTTTGCATCGGCTAAATTTTTGGCATCTTTTGTCAGTCCACTGTCAAAGTTTGAGAGAAGCCCGCCATATCCGGTATATTGTTTTACTTTATCATCGAGATTTGTAAAAAAACCTGTTACGGTATTGCCGTTGCTGTCTGTTCCTCCTGCAAAAAAAGTTTTAACACTTGCGGAATCAGTTTGCAGTTTTGACTCCAAAACACTACTGTCAAAACTCATTACTCCGTATCTGTCTATATCAATTCCGTAGTCCATAAGAGACCCGGAACTAAAACGGCTTGTTACAGTACTTGCGATATCTCTTTTTAGTCCGTTAACAAAGCTGTCTCCCTGGAAGATTCCCCGTTTTCCCTGTTCTTTGTCAAAAATGGTCATATCATTAAGGTTGGTCATTAAGGTATTATAGTTGTCAACAAACATCTGCATTTCATCAACGATTTTTTGGGTGTCCTGATTGATACTGACATTGGAAATATCACCTTCTGTTTTGAGTGTAATAGTTACACCTAAAATTAAGTCACTTATTTCATTGGTTGAACGTGTTGTTGTGATTCCGTTGAATTTAAAAACAGCATCTGTACCGTTTTGTATTTTCTGGTAGCCGTCTGTTACGGTCGTGTCAAAAAGAGCCGCATCAAGGGAACCTGTTCCGTTAGTTCCGTCATCTGTATCTGTTATAGTGATTGCTTGATTTGCGCCAGTTAGCTTGGAGGAGAGTACAAGACTGAATGCTCCGGAACTTGTCTCTAAAATGGAGGCATCTATCTGAGTTCCTGCTATATCTGTTATGGATTGTGTCAGGCTTTCAAGTGTTGTTGTCGTATCATAATTTATGTTATAGGTCGTGCCGTTGATATCAAGATTCAAAACACCGGCTGCAGAAGCGATGGGCGTAGTTTTACTGTTTAGTGCACCGAGTTTTGTTATATCTTTTTTGGCTAAGGTTACTGTCTCAAGAGTAAAAGAGTCAACATTGGCTCCGGCATCAACCGTAACTTCGGCAGCCCCGCTTACATCAACTGTTTTATTGTCAAAAAGAGTATCGTTGCTAAGGGCAAAAGTACTTCCCTTGAAACTGTTCATATATGAAGAGAGGAGATCATATGATTGCTGTTTTTGATTGTTTGTTTCAATTTTTCTGTCAATAGGGTCAATTATTTTTGCCGTGTCGGATGCTTTGAGCTGGTCGATAACATCTGCTGTTAAAACACCTGAACCTATTCCGAGTGAAGTGATGTTGCCTGCCATGATAAAATCCTTCTTTTATGTATTATACGCTAAATCGTCAAAATGGACAAAAACTTTAGAAAAATTTCGTATATTTTTTTTGCTAAATTTTGGTTCAAGTAATTCAAAATCTTGTCGATATACATTGAATGAATAATGAAAAAAACAAAAAGGAATCTGCGATGTACAGTAATGCAGCTTATAATATTTACAATCAAAACAATGTCAATATAGAATCACCGGAAAAATTAATAGAAATGATGTATGAGGGTGTTTTACGTTTTAATGCACAGGCAAAAAAAGCTATTTTAGATGAAGATAATGTGAAAAAAGTATATTGGGTCAACCGTGCCATTTCAGTAATTGTAGAACTTATTGCAGTGTTGGATAAATCGCAGGGGGATGTTGCTGTATACCTGGACGGACTTTATAATTATCAGGTTCAATTATTAAGTTATGCAAATATTGAAAACAATACAGAAAAAATTGACGAGGTAAGTAATGTCTTTAAAGGTTTGCTTGCAGGATGGAGAGAAACAACTGATGTGGCACACTAAACTGCAGATTGCCATTATAGAAAAAAATGCACAACGCATTGATCTGCTTGTATCACAGATGCCAAAGTTTGAAACAGTAGAAGAGATGCAAGTAGCAGCTGCTCTTATCAAAGAAGCATTAAAACTTTTGCAGCAGCTTAAAGATGAAACAGGAGAGACTTTAAAAAAGTTACGCCAGCATCAAGATTTTTTAGGTGCAACTGCTCCAATGACAAATAATAAGTTTGACATTACCTCTTAGTCTTTTTAGCAATTCCAAAATGTAAACTTCTGAGAGTATATTCGGTGACCACGGCACCTTTTCGCATGGTGAGTATATGCTCTATGGCATCGGCAATATCCGCAGCAACCAGCTTTTCATCTTCTTTTGGACTGACATCAAAACGCAGCTCATCATAAAAGTTACTTTGTGTCATATCGGGATTTATGTTTGTTATACTGAGTCTGCTTTTTCTGGTTTCTTCAAAAAGGGCATCGCCAAAAGCCTTGAGCCCTGCTTTTGTGGCTGAGTAAACGGCTGCGAATTTACTAGCCCGTAAGGCTTCTATGGAGTTGATGTTGATGAGGTAGCCTTCATTTTCTTTGAGAGAACGCAAGAGGGCATTTGTGAGTAACATCGGGGCAGTAAGATTGAGAAAGCTCATTGTGGTAATGGTGTTTACATGTAACTCTTCATGGGGCTCAAACCTGCCGAATCCCGCACAGTTTACAAGTATAAATATATTTTCTTTTTTGAGTCTTTGGCATAGTTTTATTGTCTCTTTTTCTTCTGCAAGGTTACATGTAAGCGCTTGAAAATGGGCATGGTTAAAATCATTATCCTGTATATTTCTGCTAACGCCTATAACTTCATAACCCAGTGTTAGCAGTCTGTTTGTTATTGCTTTTCCTATGCCGCTGCTTGCACCTGTTACTACTGCTCTTTTCATGATTTATCCTCACAATTTTGATATACTACATCTATGAAAAATATTTACATAACCGACCTTGACCACACATTTTTACGAAGTGATTTGTCTGTGAGTGATTATACTAAAAAAATATGGAACTCGTATGCCTCTGATGCAGTTTTATCTGTTGCAACGGCAAGAACCTACAAAAAAACGGCACAGTTTTTAGCAGGTATAGATGTCAATGCACCGATGATACTGCTCGACGGTGCACTCATCGCAACAATGGACAAGAAAATAATTGACACAAAGTTTGTCACTCAAGAAGCAGGCGACACAATTATAGAAGAGGGTGCAAAACTTGGTATTTATCCTTTTGTACTTTCTTTGGTTGAGGGTGAACTTAACGAAGCATTTTCTTACTCTACAAGGCTCAACCGTTATCAGAGTGAAATAATAAAACGCTATGCCAAGGATGACCACACACAGGCATTTGAAGATTTACGAGCCATGCAGAACAATTTTAAAATCGTTTATATGGCGGATGAAGCACTTTTAAGGGAGTTGGAAAAAAATCTCAGAGCTGTTTTTGGGGAAGAACTGAAGTATATTTTGGCGCCCGAAGCCTATATGGGATGCTATTTTTTGACACTTTTGCATAAAGATGCCGACAAATCCCACGGTATACAAAGTGTCAGTGAAGCCGTCGGCTTTGATTTAAAAAAACTAACGGTCTTTGGAGACAATTTTAATGACATAGGGATGTTTGAACTTGCAAATACTTCTGTAGCCGTTGCAAATGCCCAAAAAGAGGTAAAAGAGTGTGCGGATATAGTGTTAAAACATACAAACGATGAAGACGGAGTGGCCAAATATCTGGCGGAGATAGACAATGCATAAACATGCAACTCTTTTGGCGATGAGTATCATCGGTATTTTGTTTTTTATCTTTGGTTTTGTGACCTGGCTCAACGGCTCGCTGATTCCCTATCTGAAAGTTATTTGTCATTTAAATGAGTTTGAAGCGCTCTTTGTGACCTTTGCCTTTTATATCGCCTACACTGTAATGGCACTGCCAATGGCTGTAATTTTGGAAAAAACAGGCTACAAAAAAGGAATGGCACTGGGGCTTTTGGTGATGAGTCTGGGTGCTTTGCTTTTTATTCCCGCAGCACTGAGCGGTGAATTTTTGGTTTTTCTGGCAGCACTTTTTACACTTGGAACAGGACTTACAATACTACAAACGGCATCAAATCCTTATATTGTTTTGGTAGGGCCGATAGAGTCGGCGGCAATGCGTATCAGTATAATGGGACTCATTAACAAAAGTGCAGGTGTTTTGGCTCCGCTGCTTTTTACCGCATTTATACTGGCAGACATCGGTTTTGGTATAGATTTGGAAAGTATAAATACACAAGAGCTGGCACATAAACTCATTACACCCTATATGGCAATGGCAGGGATACTTTTTTTACTGAGTTGTTTTGTCTGGTTCTCTTCATTGCCTGATGTGGAGTTTGAAGATGATCCGTATGACAGGGCAAATATTTTTGCTTTTCCCCGGGTTGTACTGGGGGCTTTGGCACTCTTTTTTTATGTCGGCATAGAAGTTATAGCCGGTGATACGATTGGGCTTTACGGGCAAAGTCTGGGTATGCCCAATGCAACTGCCTTAACTGCATACACTATGGGATTTATGGTTGTCGGCTATCTTGCAGGTGCCTTTTTTATACCAAAATATCTGTCGCAGGAAAAAGCGCTTGTTTTTTCTGCCTTGTTTGGCATTGTTTTTTTGTTTGGCGTGGCCTTTAGCTCTACGACTGAGTCACACATTATAAGGGGTCTTCCTGACAGCGTGGCTTTTGTAGCAATGCTCGGTCTGGCAAATGCCCTTGTCTGGCCGACAATCTGGCCTTTGGCACTAAAAAATTTGGGGAAACACACAGCCAAAGGAAGTGCATTGCTCATTATGGCAATAGCCGGCGGAGCAGTTGTGCCACTTGTTTTTGGAAAAGTGGCACAACTGACAGAGGATATGCAGATGTCTTATCTCATAGGCATTGTTTGTTATGCAATGATTTTGATGTATGGTGTAAAATGGCATAAAATGACAGCCTGGAGGAAATCATGGCAAAAGTAATAATATTTAGCGGTGCCGGAGTGAGTGCTGAGAGTGGCATTTCAACATTTCGCGACAGTGGCGGACTCTGGGAAAACTATAAAATCGAAGAGATTTGTTATGCCGGTTGTCTGGATTGGAATTATGAGGCTACGATTGCATTTTACGACAAACGCAGAGAAGAGATAAAAGATAAAAAACCAAATAAAGCACACAGCCAAATCAGCAGATTAAAAGAAAAGTATCCCAAGGACATAGCAGTAATCACGCAGAATGTAGACGATATGTTTGAGAGGGCAGGGTGCAAAGAGGTCCTGCATCTGCATGGATTTTTGCCTGAAATCAGGTGTGAAAGCTGTGGTTTTATAGATAATATAGGCTATAAGAAATTAAATGAAGCATATAAAAACTGTCCGCAATGTTCAAATAAACTGCGCCCGAATATTGTCTTTTTTGCAGAACAGGCTCCAAAATATCAGGATCTTTATAAAGAACTGCAAGATTGTGAAATGTTGGTAGTGATAGGAACAAGCGGAAATGTTATCAATACAGATGCCTTTTTGCAGGGAAATATCAGATATTCCATACTCAACAATTTAGAAAAAAGCAGTGCAATAAATGATACACTTTATTCAAAAGTGCTGTATAAAAAAGCGACGCTGGCAATTGATGAAATTGTAAAGGATGTAGAAGAGTTTTTAAAACCCTAGGTTTAAACCTAAGGTCAATTTAACTGTTTTTGTTGGCTGTAGAGCTCTTTTTCGCGTTGCATTAAAATATTTGCCAAAAATGTATATGCTTCAATCCATGCCTGTTTGTACTCATCTGTAAAATCTTCACCTAAAACATCGCCCATAGCCGTGATTAAAGCATCAGCAACCATAGGATAGTGCTCAGGTTTTACTTTTGTCAGTACATGTGTAGTTGCCATTTTCTCAACGGCTGCTGATAATGCACCAAGATTGTCAATGTTTGCGGCAAAAGCTGCAATGGCACCTGCGAGTTTCTTATGCTGATCACCTTGCGCATTTGCAAACAAAGGTTTTGTTTCAGGATATTTGTCAAAAAGTATTTCATACATACGTGTCGTAATTTTTTCGGCATTTTTTCCAACTAACGGGATTGTTTTTTTAACAGCTGTTACTGTCTCTTGAGATAAGCTCATAGGATATTCCTTAATTTAATTTATGCGGAATTATATATATACCACCTTAAAGTAGTATATTGTTATTTAACTAAAAAGCAATCTGTTATTATTTATAAGTTACAATTAAATAATTTATAATTTGAGGTATTTATGCACTTTTCAAAAACAACTGAATATGCTATTCGGACTTTATCCTACCTACATCGTTACCCAAATAAGGCACATTCAGTCTCTTTTTTACATAAAGAGTTAGAGCTTCCTTATAAATATCTGACAAAACTTATGACAGAACTTGAAAAGCAAGGTTTGGTACATGCTTCAAAAGGTCGCTACGGCGGTTTCAGTCTAGCCATCGATGCTCAGGAAATATTCTTATGTGATATTCTTGAGGCAATAGGTGAGCCGTTGGAATATGATCGGTGTATTTTAGGTTTTGAAATGTGTGATGCATCGAATCCGTGTGCACTGCATTCACAATGGGTTGAGCCTAAGACAAATATTGAGAATATGTTACAAACAACCTCTTTAGCTTCTCTCGCCAATGACAAAACAACAAAAATATGATCTAAATTCAGTCTAAGTCTTTGGCGTGAAAAGTTGCATAATACCCCGAAAAATCAAGACAACTTTTACAGATATTTAATAGTATTGACTTTAAATAGTATTGACTTTAAAGAAAATACTTTTGAATGACCTTTTTTTATTTGAGTATAATAATCTCTTCTTGCGCATCATACTGATAATCAAGAATTTTACCGCTTATTATCAGGGTAATAGCTTCTTCAATAACATTAAGAGGAGCAATAAACCATTCACGAGGTTTATGAACATATCTTTTTTCATCAACTATATCAATATCTAAACAGCTATTACTGAAAAACTTATGGATTAATTGCTCTAATTTATGAGGATTAACATTGTAAACTTCAAAAGAGGCTACTACTTTAACATCAGCCATAAGGTAAGTCGGGTCATTTACTGCATTTTTGATTCTAGTTTCTACAGCTGTTGTGGAAAAACCAATCTTATATAGATTCCTTTTAGTAGTAATTCTATCATCCTCGCTCAACGATTTTAGTATATAAATATATCCATTCTGAGTATCTTCTTTAGTAATCTGATTTAAGTCATCCATGATTTTATCTTCATGTTCACTTACAAAATAACCATCTTCATATAGACCTTTTCCAAGTGAACGAAGTAGCATATTTGAATATGTACCATTTTCAAAAATAGTAGTTGTACGGGCATCGAGTTTATGATGTTTATCTTTCTTTGGCTTCTGAATATTTTCTAAATATACTAATACTCCTTTTAAAACAAAAAAAGAACCTTCTTGAAAAAATCTCTCATTAAATTTAACAAGTTTTCTTTTTCCATCTTTTAAATCTTTTTGACATTGTATGAATAATTTTTCATATTCTTCAAAGTTTTTAAGTTTAGTTCTTCTTGCAACAAAATCAGTCTCAGTTCTACTTTTTTCTATCTTTGGAACATTTACTAAAGTATGAATATTCTCTTCTTTTTTAGTATCCAAAAGACCAAAAGTATCACTATTTAAAATATCATCAATAGAGTTTATATCTGCCATAATTAGTCCTCTACATATTTTAGTAAATCAAATTTATCATATTTTTTCAAAGCTTTCATTTTATCAAGATTATCTCTTATCCCTTTGAGCCTTGAAAACAATTGTCTTTCATTCATATCAGTAGATTTTTGAGGTTCACTCCCATTTCTCTCTACAAAATTATTAATCTCTTCAAAAGAAGCCACCAATCTATCATCAGCAGTTATAACTGGATTTTTAGCTTTAACCTCAAGTAAACCCAATGGATCACTATCAAAAATATTGTTTAGTACAGTTTCTTTATCCATTAGCTCGTTTTCTCTTCTCTTCTTTTAGATATATGACACACTCAGCCATTCTTCTCTCTTTTGGATCATTAGAGTTTAGGTCAGGTCGTTTACCATGCTTTTTTATAAACTCATTTATCTTCGGCCAAAGAATACTCGCTTCT
Source organism: Sulfurimonas sp. SWIR-19 (assembly GCF_020410885.1). Taxonomy (GTDB): domain Bacteria; phylum Campylobacterota; class Campylobacteria; order Campylobacterales; family Sulfurimonadaceae; genus Sulfurimonas; species Sulfurimonas sediminis. The sequence goes on from NZ_CP084578.1 coordinate 180,890, forward strand.
TCAAAATCCATCTTAATTCTAGTAGCCTCAATAGACTCTTGAATAAGTTTAAGTACACCGGTGGTGACTTGTTTAGATAATATCTCAAAAGCTTGTTGAAATGGGTTTATACTGTTGATAAGGTCTATATTTAAATCATCGAGATTGATAAACTTATCAGCCATTCGTATAAATTTTTTATCGCCATTTTGTTCTATCTTTGCATTTCTCACAACACTGTCTAGCACTACATATTGGCTTAACTCTTTTACTTCTGCTTCATCTAAGTCAGGATATTTCACTTTGATGATTTTAGGTATTAAAACTTCGTTGATAACTTCAGGTTCAATATTTCCGGGCATTGCTTTTAACATCTGTGGGTCTTGTAATATTGAAGCTTTTAAATCATTCAAATCACTCTCAATAATATCATTCACTTTCTTACTATTTGGTTTTTTAAACCCTCTGATTTTCAACTCACCTTTTTTAGGAGGTTCTTTATCATCGTCAAATCGTGGTTTAAATTTAAAACTAGGTGCCAGAACTTGTTCCATTAGTAACGAGGATGTAATAGCCTTTAACATATTATTTACAGAGAGTTTTACTTCATCATTTTTGGCATCAGGTTGGGCTATAAGATTTGTAAACTGTGCTGTTGTTTTGTTCTCACTATCTCTAGTGGCACGACCAATAATCTGTATGATTTCAGTTAGTGAACTTCTATATCCAACAGTTAAAGCATGTTCACAGTACGGCCAGTCAAAACCCTCTTTTGCCATACCAAGAGCGATGATCAAATCCATATCATCTGCACTTTTGATATTTCTAAGATAAGTAATTATTTTTTCTCTCTCTTTTGGTTCATCATTCACCAAATCAGCTACTTTAATAAGCTTTCCATCTTTATGTCTTTTAAGTATAATGACACCATCTTCAGTAACTTCTTTCACTCTATGCATATGACGGAGCATCCGGACACCCAACGCGTTTCAAATCGGACACCAAGAAAGAGAATATTTTCTGTAACGCCATTCTAGCATAAAGTGTCCGAATGATTTTTTAATATTCGTCAGTTTTGATGCTCGATTTGAGTTTTCGCATCGATGGACCACTCAGTTCTATTCTATGGGAGGAGTGAACAATTCTGTCTAAAATTGCATCTGCAATGGTGTTGTTGTTGAGATAGTTATACCACTCACTTACAGGAAGCTGTGAAGTGATAATTGTAGAATTAATCTGTGTTCTGTCCTCTATGATCTCAAAGAGATTCGTTGCATCATCTTCACCCATAGGTATCACACCGAAGTCATCAAGAATCAGCAGTTTAAATCTTGAATACTTTTTAAGCAGATTAGTATAAGTTCCATCCAACCTTGCAATTTTTATCTCCTCAAGTAATGAAGGAGTTCTTACATAGTAGGCTTTGTACCCATCAAATATAGCCTTATTGGCAAACGCTTGAGCGAGATAGCTCTTTCCAGTCCCAGTTTTACCGGTAATGATGATGTTCTGTCTGGCATCGATGAAGTTGAGTGAAGATAATGACCTAATCTGTGCTTTGTTGATCCCTCTTTGTGTGTATAGTCTATAGCATCGAGTGCTGCTTGCTTGTCTTTGATTTTTGAGAGTCTGTGATTCATGATAATGCGTTTATTGCGTAAAAATATATCCTGCGCATCAAGAAGCTGATAGAGTCTTTCGCTAAACCCCATAGAATCGTAGTTGATATCCTCCATCTGTTGCATATATGCCTCTTTAAAGCCCTTATAGCCAAGTTCTGTCAGTTTGTTGACAACGGTAGTGTGATTCATTCTTTTGTCCTTGTTTTTTTTGTTGTTTGATTGTTATTTCTATTTGTACTCATCCGCACCGCGGATATTGGAGTGGTTGTTAAAGAGTGCGTACTGTGATGATGGTTGCACATTATTGGCACTGTCACTCAGATAGAGCTTTTTATCGAGTATCGATCTGATCGACTTTGTGGTTGTGGTGTTATGCTTTGTAGCATACATCAGCGCCAACTCCAGCTCTGTGTTACCATAGAGTTTTGCCAACGATAAGATGGCTACTATTTTATTATACGCCTGTGGTGGATACTCCATCGATGCAAATATATCCTCCACAAACACACTGCTGAATTCACCTATCTTTTTTGCCCAAGAGCGCAGTCTTTGTGGATTCATACTCTCGTTTACATACTGATGTTTACTTGGCATATGTTCATGCAGTGTCGAGCACTCACCGACTCTTCGCAGGCGTGGATGTGTAGCGATGAGCCTGTTCTTGTGGTAGATATAGACACTCTGTGTGGAGTATCGTACCTCTACCTCTTCTTTGATATATTTGTAAGGTACGGAGTAGTTGCATTTCTCAAGGCTTATATGGTAATCCTGATGCACTTTTGCAATCTTGAACTGTTTATAGACATAGCTGTTTGCAGACAGTGGATTGAGATAGGGTGCATCGAGCTCATTAAAGAGCTCTGTTCTACTCTTTTGGAGATGTTTTATAATCTTGTTGTTGTATCTATCGAGCAACTCCGCTATAGCTTCGTTGAGCTCATCGACACTGAAAAACTTATGGTGGCGAAAGCGTGCGAGAATGTAGCGTTGAATCGCTTGGACACCCTGTTCTGCTTTTGGTTTGTCTTTTGGCTTTCTTGGGCGTGCGGGATTTACTATGACGCCATAGTGGCGATTGAGGTCTGCATAGCTCTCATTGACGACGATACCGTTTTTATTATTGGAGATGATGGCACTTTTGAGATTATCGGGAACTGCCACTCTTGGCACTCCACCAAAGAACCCATAACACTTGACATGGGAGTAGATGAAGTCCTCCTGTCTTTGACTTGGGGTAGCGTGAACGAAGGTGTATCCACTTGCACCAAGTACGGCTATGAATATCTGTGCATACTCCACTTCACCGGTTCTTTGATTGTGTATTGGCATAGTAACACCGCTGTAGTCTACAAACATCTTCTCACCCGCAAGATGTGTCTGGCGCATGGAGGGGTTGAGTTTTTTGACGAAGCGGCGGTAGTACACGCGAAACTGGGTGTACTGATACCCATCCGGATTATCCTCTTTATACTCTTCCCACAACAGATAGAGTGTCACTTTGGTTTTTTTACGTAGTTTGAGCTCTTGGTGGATATAGTTGAAGTTTGGCATCGCTTTGCGTGAGACGACGACACTGGCTACATCGGGGAAAAACTGTAGTTTGAGTGCATCATCATCTAAAACATCAATCTGTTCTATTGACAATCCAAGCTCTTTAAACCGTTTGATATAATCTGCAACGGTACTTTTGGCTACTCCTGTAGCGTCATGTATCTTTCTGATTGACAAGCCCATACTATGGTACTTTACAATATCACGAACTGATCTCATGGATATAATCCTCATTTTCAACACCCTTGTAAATAAATTTACAAAGAGTGTATTTGAATTTAGAAAATATCTCTTTCTTAAACGAATCTTTGTTGACGCTTTTTTAGTAAAAGTGTCCGAATCATTTCCGTCATCACTGTCCGATTTAAAACCGTCACAGGTGTCCGAACTAAAACGTTATGGGTGTCCGATTTGGTGCGTTTTTTGCAACTCTACCGATAATATCAAGTATTGTGCCGACCTCTCTATGTTTATCTTTGGTAGATTCCCCTGAGTTTACATTTGGTATATGTAAAATGGTTTTTTTATCGGTATCAAGTATCTCATCTATGGCACTTGTATATTGCCCTTGATAAAAGTGATACCCTATCCCTAATGATTTTAAATACTCATAACCATTTAACTGTTCATAGTAGTTGTAGGTAACTTTTACAAACTTTGCTTCATCCTCAGGTAAAAGTACAGGAACGCTATCGCCTCTAAAATAGGAACCAGTCATCGCCATTATATGAACTGATGATTTTTCTATTAAATTTCTTAAAACTTCCCCAAGTCTATTTTCCCCATCTGCTGAAACATGATGAAACTCATCTATGGCTAGTAGAGTATTGTTAAACTTTGACTCGGTTAGTTGTTCAAATGCAAATCGCAATGTTGCATGAGTACAAATAAGTATCTCTGCATCACCCTCTAAAAACTCTTTGAATGTTGATACTTTACTCGCATTGTCTTCTGTCGTGCATAAGTTATACTTTGGTTTCACATCCCAGTCTTCAAAAAAACCATGCGATTTTAAATCAGTAGGAGCAAATGAGCCACCGATTGATCTTTCGGGAACAGCTACTATAATTTTTTTAAGTCCTTGATTTCTAAGTTTATCAAGTGCTATAAACATCAAGGCTCTTGACTTACCAGATGCAGGAGGGGCTTTTAGTAGTAAATACTGCGCATTTCTCGCTTCATAGGCTTTGGCTTGCATTTCTCTCATACCAAATTCATTGGTCGATTTACTTGCTCCAGTTTGTTCGTAATTTACTTTTACTAAATTTGGCATATTATTCCTTTATTTCCCAGTGTCCTGTTTTTAGACTTCCTACTCTTACAAGTTTGTTCTCTTTTTTTAATTTCGCAATATCTCTTTTAATGGTTTTATCTGTTACCTTTAATATATTTGCAAGTTCTATTATTGTTATATTTTTATTTTTATTGATTAGACTAACTATTTTAGCAACTCTTTTTAATGGGACATTTTTAGGGACATTTTTAGGGACATTACTCTTTTTAGCATTTCCTATTGCTTTTAAAATAACTTCAAGCATAAACTCTACAAATGGTGTACTCTCTCCCAAATTACCTGATTCTTCAAGAACTTCATAATATCGTTCTTGATTATCTCTGATAATACTCTCTGTAGGTATAGCACTAAATATCTTTTTCCAATGATACAAAATAACACTTTGCCAAAGTCGTCCAATGCGACCATTTCCATCATTAAACGGGTGTATAAATTCAAATTCATAGTGAAACACACAAGATTTGATAAGTAGATGTTCATCACTGTTTTTTAGCCATCCAAACAAATCTCTCATCAAGTCAGGCACAACACAAAAAGGTGGTGCAACATGACTAACACCATCTTTACTGCCAACACCGACATTTACACCTCTAAAACTTCCAGCAGTTTTTAAAATACCTTTCATCAATATCTTATGCGCTTTTAGTAAATCATCTAAGTTATCATAGTTGTAATTTTCAAACTCCTTATAAGCATTGATAGCACCCTCTACCTCAAGAACTTCCTCATAAGTTCCCAAAACTCTTTTACCATCTAATATAGCTGTGATTTTATCTTCACCTAAAAAGTTCCCCTCTATCTCCAATGTTCCTGCTAATGTTTTGATACGATTCTTTTTACGAAGCATAGGTGTTATAGTTTTATTAGCTTCAAACTCTATCTTTGTTAATTCTTCACCTATTGAGGTGGAGAGTGTTAGCATTTTTGAGGTTATGGTGTAAGGTGGGGTATATTCTGGCATCTTATTTTCCTTATAGACTTAACAGTGTACCGATTGCAGAAGTAATTGAAGCTACTTCTGCACCACGACTTAAAAGAGTTCCCATAAACTTTTTAAGTGCTGTTTCATCATTTTTGTAAATATCTAATTCTTTTAAAATATTTTCTTTATCTTGTAAATTGGATTCTTTGACGGATTTCACTAAGTCATCAAATTTTTGATTAAACTCTGAGTTTATGATATTATTATTACCTATAACAATATTTCCGTTGTTAGTGTGTCCAACATTTATATGTGTATGATTAGCTACCTCTATTTTTTCAATCTTTGAGTATTGTTTCCCATCGTTACTTTCGATAAAACTTCTACCCTTAAAAGTTAAACCCATAAAAATATACTCTTCACTTAAAGCCCAACGACCTTCATTGAATAAGTTATCTCTTTCTATTTCATCTATAATACTTTTAAACTCGTTATACTCTAAAGAGAAAGCTTGAGGCTTTACGGTTATCCCATTTTTTAATTGGCCAATTTCATAAACTAACTTGTTGTATTTATCATTTGAATTCATTTTTTTCCTTTACATTGGGCTTTTGTATTGACTGCTAAAATATCTGTACTCTGGTGCTTCATGGTGAAGACCTAAATCAAATCTTTCTCCATATGGTTTTAAATTTATATTAGAAGTAATCATATCTTTGTACTTACCAAATTTAGATACTTTAGATAAATCTTCTGTAATATCTCTATATACCATTCCTAAACCTTTTGGTTTCGTTTGTAAAAACTCAGGTAATTCAACTTTTTTATCAAAGACTAGTGGAATAGAAGCCCCAAAAGTGGAATTAAAAATTTTTACCATATTATTAAAATTAATTCCTTGATTTGTTTGAATGCCATAAGTAGATTTTATTTTTTCAAATGTCTTATTCATATGCTTTTTAATATCTTGAGATTTTTTAGAAAATTTAGTTAAATCATGCTCTTCATATACTAAATTATTTAACTCTGCTATTTGCTCTCTCGCATCGATAAATGATTGTCGTCCTCTTATATCATATGCTTTTTCTATAATATGCTTGGAATCTTTGGTCTCATGTATCAACCAAAAACTAAAATATGGTAGAGAAAGTGTTTCTAAACTTGGTTGCATTGATTGCTTAATAATTTTAATAGTTTCAAGAGAATCATCTTTTAATTCATTTAATAAATTTTGAACAAGATTATCATCAAAATTTTGTATTTTATTCATATAGTGAATATTGAAACTTTGTCTTATCGGATGTAAAAATAAATCTGATTGAAAATATTGGGCAACATGAGTATAATAAATTGATTTATAAGCAATCCAATTTAGAGAAGCAATAAATGACCAAAGTTGACCAGTTAGTAACTTATCGTTTGTTTTTCCACCATTGCTCCATTTAGCGTTAGGAACTTTATAGCCTCTTTTTATAGGCTTACCATAAGTATCTAAAAGAGTTGCGCTATAGTCTGCCTTACTATCTCTATCAAAAAAATCTTCTAACATAGCAGAGGCTATACTATTGTATTTCCAATTTTCACTATCATCTTTATAACCTAATAATTTTAGATTTAAATAATATTCACTTGACGATATATTCCAAGTAGTTACAATGTTTAATTTTAAAAGTTCTAATACATTTTTAAAGTCTTCATCTACAAACTCACCACCTCTAATCTCTGGCGTATATGATTTTGCTTCTTTTTGAGCTTCTACTTGTAAGTCATTAAAGTCAAAATTATCAGCAGATAAGAACCTTATAAAATCAAATCTTTTTTTTCTTGATTCTCTAAATTCTTCTTTATAATCATCAATCGTGATAATCTCATCATAAAATAAAATAGACTGAATTAAGTTTTCAGTTGCTAATATATCCCCATCAATAATATTTTTATTATTAATTTCAATTTCACCAAGTAACCGTTGGACAGATGTTAAGGTTGAATTATCTATTAATACATAGCTCATAATTATTTACCCTCAGCTTCAATCATCTCTTCATAAAGTTTAAAAAGATATTCAAGTCTCTCTTCATCACTTTGAAATGGTTTTTTACGGTAACATCTTTCTATCGCTAAATCTAACTGATGATGAGCTTCTTTTAAGTCTGCTGGCATTTTATCAGGGTCATAAAGTTGTGCTAATGTTTTTTCTGAGTGTTGTTCTCTTTCATCTAAGATATTAAATACGAGTTCTGTTATATCTTCTTTTTGTTTTTGATTTATATTTGGGAACGGAAAGGTGTTGTAACATAGAACAGATGAGTATCTAATTCGTGATTCTAATGCACCACCCACAGTCTTTACCCATATATTATGCATATATGAAGTAATTACTCCAAAAATCCATGCTTCTGCATCATAAATTACTCCGGCAGAATTTGTTACAACAGTTGGTTCACTCAAAAATCCAAATGGGATATATCTTCTTTTTTCTGATGATGTAAGAGGAAGTATAATACATGAACTTTCTTTAAATGCCATTTGACGAAACCTATTATAATATTTAGCATAATCTCTAGTCGTTGGTGCTTTACTTGAAAGCCTAAAATTATAAACTGCATTAAGTCTATTTTTTATAAATTCATTTTTTTCCGCTTCCTTCACATCTTTATCTTTAATCCATAAGCACCATCTTTTAATATCTTTAAGAAAATCTCCACCACTCATAAATGGCTTTATAAACTTTGTAGCATTTGGAAATTTATTTAACAATTCATTTTTTTCATTTTCTGTCAAAACAAAATTACCATCGTCTGTAGGCATACTACCTCGAACTAGCTCAGGAAAATTATTTATAGATTTTGGTGTTCTTCCAACAACAATGTCATTGCCTTCAATAAGATAGGGATTAATTCTAGAAACACAATGCTTTATTGTTTCTTTAAATATATATTTATTGTTTGTTGATTTATTTTGAACACCAATTATAACAACGGTAACCCCAGCATTAGACTTTGCATTATTTTTCCATTTAAAGGATTGATATGCAAAAACAATTTCTAAATTATTTTTAAATAGAGTTTTAGGCCATAATAAATAAACTTGTTCCCCCTGTGTTATCGAGTTTGTAGATACAAAGGCATATTTTGCATTTAAATTTTTTATATACAAAGCTCCTTTATAAAACCAACAGGCTATATAATCGAGATTTTTATAGTTTTCAAAGGTACTTTCAAACAAACTTTCCATATCATTTTTTTGTTCCTTATTCTGTAAGCTTGAACCTAAATAAGGAGGATTCCCAAGTACATAAATCTCATCCCCATCCTCTTTAGGACAAACACTCTCCCAATCAATCCTAGTAGCATTACCATGAACTATATTTCCACCATCTTTAAGTGGTAAAGCAGGTGGTACCGTTCCAAACTCTTTTTTAAAAGCAACATTCATCTGATGTTCTGCGAGCCAAAGAGAGAGTATTGCTACTTCATGGGCAAAGTCATCTAACTCTATCCCGTAAAACTGTGTGAGTTTGATACTTGGAGAGATAAGCAGTCCACCCTCTTTAAATATAAGCATTTCAAGTTTTCTAAGTTCTTTATATGCGATAATGAGAAAGTTACCACTACCACAAGCAGGGTCAAATATTTTTAGATTTTGCAGTCTTAGGTGAAGTAGATTTAATTTTTTAGTATTACCCTTTGCTTTTTCAAACTCTTCATAAAGTTCATCTAAAAAGAGTGGTTGCATAACTTTCATAATATTTGGAACCGATGTATAGTGCATACCCATATCGCCACGATGTTCAGGTGTTACCACTGCTTGTATCATACTTCCAAATATATCAGGATTTATCTCTGACCAGTCTAACTCGCCAATCTCTATAAGAATATTTCTTGATTTTGTAGTGAATTTTGGTACAGGGTATTTATCTCTAAACAATCCACCATTTACATAAGAAAATACTTTTAGATACTGAGGGAGTGAACTATCTCTATCTTTTTCATCAGTATTAAACACATCAAAGAGTCTCTCAAGATAACTATCTACATCACTCCCATCTACTTGTGTATGTGAAGCGATAGAATCAGTAAATATATTATCTTCAAAGATATTTGAATCTTCTGCAAAATAACAAAAAAGAAGTCTTGTCAAAAATACATTAAGTGCATGCACCTCCGCATGCGTGCTAGTAGGATTTTCTTTTAAAATCTCATCATAAAGTTTTGCCAACTTATTTGAAGCTTTTACATCTGCTGGATTTTCATCTACATGAGTTGACTTTTCCATCCCTGCTAACGGAAGAAAAAAGTCATAATGCTTCACTACCTCGTTAAAGTCTATATCTAAAGTATTAGTAGTTTTAGTATCGTAAGCAAGAAGTGTTTTATAATCAGTAACAATGATAAATCTAGGCTTTTGCTTCACGTGAGCAAACTCATTTTTAAGAGTATCAATAGTTCCATGCAAATGCTCATGCACCTCTTTAAAAAAAACCTTTTTTCTAAGTAGTACTTCACCCTTCGATTCTAACTGATTTAAATCACTTTTTTGAAGTCGAGTAAGCGTCGCTTTAGGTTCCCCATAAGCCACAAGAAAATCAAATATAAAATCATCTTGGGTAAAATTTTTCAGTAGGTTAGTTATGTTGGTTTCGATTTGTGTTATTATCATTTATGATTTCCATGCATGCTTGTGTTAGTATTAAAAAATATTTTTCTCTATTTTAGCGAAATTTGATGACATTTGAGTCTATTAACAGATTGTTTACGATTAGAATCTAAAATTTTTTCGTGAGTATCACAAAGATACCAGGTTGTGTGGAGCCGGGTAAATGGAAGTTGCATTTATTGGTTGAATGGGCGATTTAATAGGAAAAGTGGACACCTGGTAGAAGCTTAAATAATTAAAAGTGTATAAATTGTCGTATTTTAGGGAGTTGTAAAGAATAGTTGAATGGTGCGGATGAAAGGACTTGAACCTTCACACCTTGCGGCACCAGATCCTAAGTCTGGCGTGTCTACCAATTTCACCACATCCGCGTGGATAAGTTTTTAACGTCACTTCTGACAAAATAATATAAAAAATTTAGTGGTACCCCCTACACGATTCGAACGTGTGGCCTACGCCTTAGAAGGGCGTTGCTCTATCCAGCTGAGCTAAGGAGGCTAAAATGGTACGCCCGATAGGATTCGAACCTATAACCCTCGGAGCCGAAATCCGAAACTCTATCCAGTTGAGCCACGGACGCTACTACATTTGTTATATTATTTAATTTTTTATATTTTTTCATGGGGTGGGATACGGGATTCGAACCCGCGACCCCCGGCACCACAAACCAGTGCTCTAACCAGCTGAGCTAATCCCACCATATTGTTATAGAAAATATAAAGTAAAAATTTAAAGTGGTCGGGGTGAAAGGACTCGAACCTTCGGCCCCCTGGTCCCAAACCAGGTACTCTAACCATACTGAGCTACACCCCGACCTGTACACATTAAACAGACAGTTATGCTGATTAATGAGGCGAAATTATAGTTAATTTGATTCAAAATGTCAATAGTATTTGGAAATTCTTTTTAAAAAACTCATTTTTTCAGTATAATTAGACTACTTCAATACAGAAAGTTACGCATGAAAATAGCTAGATTTAGTCGGATTGGTTTTATAATGGCAGCAGCAGGCAGTGCTGTAGGACTTGGAAATATTTGGAAATTTCCCTATATTACAGGAGAGTACGGAGGTGGAGCCTTTGTTCTGGTCTATCTTGTTACCGTATTGCTTATCGGTTTTTCCATTATGACAGCGGAAATGCTCATCGGGTATCTTGGCAGGCGTGATACAGTGACCTCTTTTGAAGAGTTGGCACCAAAACATAAAAATTTATGGAAATTTGCCGGTTTTCAGGGGCTGGCAGGTCTTTTTATCATGATATTTTATTCTGTAGTCATCGGATGGATATTCAATTATATAGTCACCTCACTGACCTATCTTCCCTCGACAGTTGCTGAAGCAGAAACAACCTTTACCAAGATGCTTCATGCGGATTTTTGGACACAGTTTTTCTACCATACGCTTTCCTTTGTTATGATTACCTATGTTCTGCACAAGGGTTTAAAAGGCGGTATAGAAAAACTCAATATGTTTTTGATGCCGGCACTGATGATTATCTTGGCTTCAATGTTTGCGTATGCAGTGACACTGGACGGTTTTTCAAAAGCGGTAACCTTTATGTTCTCTCCTGACTGGTCTAAAATAACCTCTGAAGCCTTTGTTGTGGCTGTTGGACATGCGTTTTTTACACTGAGCCTCGGCATGGGTGCCATTATGACCTATGCGGCCTCTCTTGAAAAAAATGCCAACATCGTCAAGAGTGCTTTTTGGGTTGTTTTTTTGGATACGACGATAGCTATTGTTGCAGGGTTGATGCTTTTTACATTTTTGTACCAGTACGGTTCGGGTCCGGCAAAAGGTCCGGGGCTTGTCTTTATCTCTCTGCCTGCCGCATTTTATGAGATGGGCATCATCGGAAATGTATTTGCAGTTTTGTTTTTTATTGCTTTGGCATTTGCAGGACTGACATCTTCTGTTTCTCTTGTTGAACCTATGGTACAGTACTTTATAGACCGATTTGGCTGGAACCGTCTCAAATCGACTCTTTCTGTGGGGACATTTTTCTGGTTTTTCGGTATTTTTGCCATCCTCTCAAATATAGACGCCACAAAGGAGTACCTGACATGGGGCAGTAAAAACTTTTTTGACTGGGTTGATTATGTGACTGCTGCGATTATGTTGCCTCTTGGAGGGCTCTTGATGGCGGTTTTTGTCGGCTATGTCATGCCACGTTCAGAAGTGGAAGCAACAATGAAACCCCAGTTAAAATGGGCCTTTGGGCCATGGTACTTCTCTCTTCGTTATATCACGCCTGTCGCCATGTTTGTGGTGATGCTTTCGCTTATGGGGATTATATGATAGATAAAATCAAAGATGAGTGTATAAAAATTTTAGAAAACGAAGGGATTAACCCAGTCTCTGTTATAGATTTTGATGTAAACGGCAAAGTACACTCTTTGAGTTTTGCATATATCACAGAGACATATATGCAGGCGTCAGAAGAGTCCAGACTTGTATTTTTAAGTGCTTTGAAAAAAGCGGTAGCAGCCCAGGAGATGGGGGTTGAAAAGTTCTTTGAGGGAATGGGAAAACTTCTTTTGATGACACATCTTTCTGAAAAATTTGATATCAAATAAGGAGGTTTTTATGGTAAAAAATATTATTATCGCGGTTGTTTTGCTTTTGGCAGTAGGCGGACTGGTGTATAAAGCAGCCAATCCGTCAGATTACAAACACCCGCTTCACCGCTAAAAGCAAAGCAAAAGGACTTTGTTCTTTTACGGGACTAAAACTGTATCATTCCGTCTACCGGAGATGATGCGGTTGCATAAGGGCGTTTTGGGATTCTGCCTGCAAGGTAGCTCATTCTTCCCGCCTGTACAGCATGCTTCATGGCCTCAGCCATCAGTATAGGGTTTTGTGCCTGTGCTATGGCTGTATTTGTTAAAACACCATCAGCACCAAGCTCCATCGCATAGGCGGCATCACTGGCACAACCGATACCCGCATCCACAATTACCGGTACTTTTATCGCATCGCGGATAAATACAATATTGTATGGGTTTTGAATACCCAATCCGCTTCCGATAGGAGCAGCAAGAGGCATAACCGCATCTGCTCCGGCATCCTCAAGACGTTTTGCCATAATCGGGTCATCTGAAGTATAGGCCATGATCGTAAAACCCTCTTTTGCCAAAACCTCACATGCTTTTATGGTTTCAAGCACATCCGGGTAGAGTGTTTTTTGCGTATCACCGATGACTTCAAGTTTGATCAAATCAATACCTGTAGCCTCACGCGTCAAACGAAAGGTTGTAATCGCTTCTTCGGCAGTCACACATCCCGCAGAATTTGGCAAAAATTTTACATTTGTACCTGCAAAGGTATCACGCAGATTCTCTTTGTCCGGGTCTGTAATGTTCAGGCGTCTCACAGCAACGGTTATGAGTTCGCTCCCGCTTGCAAGGGTTGCCTCTTTTGTCATCTCAAAAGAGTCATATTTTCCGCTTCCAACGATGAGTCTTGAGCCAAGTTCATATTTTCCTATTTTTAATCTGTTATCCATTTTTTATCTATCCTTTTTATCTATTTATTTTAAAAGCCCATCAGAAGAAAACTAAATTTTTTTCTGTAATTTTGCTTTTAGTCTTTAAAGACTAAGGCCTGGGTTAAAACCTAGGTTCTAAGAGAAATTGTACGATTTATAGCATAAGCAATCTTATAAATTCCCAATCCCCTCTATCAAATCTTCCGGCGTAAGAGAAAAATCAGCCCCGGAGTAATTGAGTGCCAGTTTTGTGTGTGCAAGCGATCCGTGTATTGCAGCATCGAGTGGGCTTCTTCCCTGTGCCAGCAAAGAGCCTATGAGTCCGCTTAGCACATCGCCGCTTCCTGCTTTGGCAAGTTTGGCACTGCCGTGGGGGTTTATGAAAAACGCCTCTCCTGCACCGATAATAACATTTGCTCCTTTTAAGAGAAGGGTTGCATCCGGGTAGGCTTTGCAAAAAAGCTCCACATAAAAAAATCGTTTTTTTTGCAGTTCACCCACAGTGATGTCGGCAAGCTGTGTAAGTTTTAAAAGTGATACAAACTCTTTTGGATGGGGTGTGAGCACAATATTTTTTCGTGCCAAAATCTCCAAAACAAGCGGCATCGCAAACAGATCCGCATCCACCAAAAGAGGAAGGTCGTTTTTTAGCAGCTCTTTAAGCTCAGCATCACTGAACTCTGTTCCAAGCCCCATACCGCAGGCAATGGCAGTTGTATTTGCCGGCAGAGCATGGGCATACATTAAAGAATGCGGAATATGTAACATCTGATGATTTTCATACCCGACAAGGGTAACAAGTCCTGCACCAAAGTTAAGAGCCCCAAGGGCACTCATGATGGAAGCTCCCGGCTTTTCACCGCAAAGCAGGCTTAAGTGGCCAAAACTGCCTTTATGGGTATTTTTTTCTTCTCTTGTGGGAAGCTTTAAATCATCTAAATCAAGAAGCTGCCAGTTTGTCTGTGTTTCATAGAGTTGTCTTGCAACTCCCAGATTTAGAACTTCAATCTTTCCTGTTTGCTCTTTTGCCTCGTCCAAAAAGAGTGCTTTTTTCAAAGCTCCCATACTCAGCGTCACATCTGCACAAAAGGTGGTTTCAGCACAGGCTCCGCTTTTTGTGAGTCCGCTTGGTACATCACAGGCAATTTTAAAAGCCTGGCTTGTGTTCATTACATGTAAGAGGTTTGCAATTTCTGCAGAAAATTCTCCACTAAAGCCTGTGCCGACAATGGCATCAACAAGGATGTCACACTTCTGAAACTCTTTTATCTGCTTTACATGTAAAGCCCTGGCTCTTTTTTCCTGCAGCAAAGCCATGGGAGATTTTGGTTCTTTGGCATACAAAAGGCAGACATTATACTCACTGTGCAGAAGCCGTGCCAAAGCGATTCCGTCGGCTCCGTTGTTACCGCTTCCTGCGACTATGATGATTTTCTGTTCGTTTGAGAAGTTGGCTCTTATATAGGAGGCCATGCCGTTTGCGGCATGTTCCATTAAAATATCTTCGCTTAAAAAGAACTCTCTGTAGCATCTTTGATCAAGCGAGGCAACCTCTTCAAATATCTTTTGCATAATCAGATTTCAGGAACATATTCGTCTATTTTTACCATACTGCTTTTTATATCGTTAAAGAGCAGTGTAGGGTAGGCAGTTCTGTACTGGTAGTAAAAGTGATTCTTTTTCAGTGTTTTTAAAATGGCCGTATTGAAATAGTTGGCATTGGAACATTTTCCTACATAGAGAAATGAAAACAGCAGTTTGAGATGCGGGTTCTCAAATGTTTGATGCGGCTGTGCCAAAAATGTAAAGCCCTGTTTTTGAAGATTTGTGAAGCTGAGCATGTAGAGTAAAAAATCTTCAAATTTTGTATAAAAACCATTAAGGTTTTCAATGTCATGGAAAAAATAGTAATAATTGTCCAAAAGTTCCTGCTGGGAAATTACTTTTGAAAGTTTGCTTTTTTTCTCTCTTTTTGTGGCAAAAAAGCTAGGGTTGACAGCCATATAGATATGCTTTTTTTCAGCTACAAGTGCAGCAAAAGCCTCATCAAACTCTTCGCTCTCTTCAAAACGAATATAGTTAAAGTGCTCATCTTTGTATCTGAGCTCGACATCATCCTCATGGGAGTCTGCAAAGTCCATATAGAGCGTGGGTACATTGTTGTCAATGACAAAATTTCTTATTTTGCAGGCCAGGTTTGTCTTGCCCGCACCCTCTTCACCCAAAATCAAAGTATTGTGTGTGAGCATTCTCTCTTCTAATCTTAAAGCATCAATAGTATCCAAATATCTACCAATAACATTTCTCATAGCATGTCCTTAAAAATCATATTTTTAGTATTATATCTTCTTGATGATAAAAAAGGTATAATTAGACCATGAATTATAAAACAATTGCACAAGAAACATTAAATATCGAAGCAAATACCCTGCTCAATGCAGCAAAAAACATTGATGATGCCTTTAACAAAGCTGTAGAAATCATACTTACATGTAAAGGCAAACTTGTTGTGAGCGGGGTCGGTAAAAGTGGACTGATTGGAGCAAAAATGGCGGCTACCTTTGCCTCGACGGGAACACCGAGCTTTTTTTTACATCCTACAGAAGCGCTCCACGGTGACCTTGGAATGATAGGCGAAAATGATGTTGTTGTTGCTATCAGTTATTCGGGAGAGAGCGAAGAGTTGAGTTCGATTTTACCGCATATCAAGCGTTTTGGCATACCGCTTATCGGCATGACAAAAGACAAAAACTCAACACTTGGACACTACAGTGATGTGGTGATTAGGGTTGTGGTTGAAAAAGAGGCCTGCCCGCTCAACATAGCACCGACAAGTTCGACAACACTCACCCTCGCACTCGGCGATGCCCTGGCGGTGGCTTTGATGAAAGCAAGAAACTTTAAAAAGAGTGACTTTGCTTCTTTTCATCCCGGTGGTGCTTTGGGGAAAAAACTCTTTGTCAAGGTGAAAAACCTGATGCGAAGTGAGAATCTTCCTGTTGTCCCAAAAGATGCAAAAATGAAAGATGCCATTTTGAAAATCAGCGAAGGCAGACTCGGAACGGTGCTTATAACAGATGAGAGGGGAGAGCTTGTGGCACTGATGAGTGACGGCGATGTCCGTCGGGCTCTTTTGAGGGATGATTTTTCCCTTGAAGATGATGTGCTCAAATATGCCACACCTGATCCTATGAGCATAGATGATGAAGAGATGCTTGCGAGTGATGCACTTGTTTTAATAGAAGAGAGAAAAATCCAGCTTCTGGTTGTCACAGATAAGGGTAAAAAGATAAAAGGCGTACTTCATATTCATACGCTCATAGAAAAAGGAATTTCATAATAATGAGACTAAACAAATACATTGCACACTATTCAACCTACTCAAGAAGAGAGGCTGACAAGGCTGTTCAAGACGGTTATGTCCGTGTAAACGGAGAGATAGAGACAAATCCTGCAACACAGATTCAAGAGGGTGTAGACATTGTCTACATCAGCGGAAAACAGGTTTCTCCTCAGGAAAAGTACACGGTGATTGTGTATAACAAACCAAAAGGAGAACTTGTCACAAAGAATGACCCAAAAGGGAGAAGAACGATCTACGACTCTTTAAGCAAAGAGTTTAAGCATTTTATTCCTGTCGGACGGCTTGACTTTGCCAGTGAGGGGCTGCTTCTTCTGACAGATGCCTCCCATGTGGCGACGGCGCTGATGGAGTCGGATCTGGAGAGAATTTACAAGATTAAAATCAAAGGGATGGTGACTCCGGATATGGAAGATGCCATGCTCAACGGTATCTATCTGGATGATGCAAGTGCCGGAGCGCATTCGCATTCCAAAATCACATCTATGGACATCAAGCCTTTTATAGGCTATAAAATCCAAAAAAACCAGCCCAACTACTCCATCCTCAAAGTAGCGCTCAAAGAGGGGAAAAACCGTGAACTTCGCCGTTTTTTTGCGCACTTTGGCGCAGAGGTGGCTGATTTGAAGCGTGTGAGTTTTGCTGAAATCGAACTCAACAATCTCCCTACCGGTAAGACAAGATATTTGACACGCAGTGAATATTCTGCTCTTTACAAATTTTTAAAAGAAGAGAAAAAGAGAGCCAGAGAGAAAAAGAGAAAAGAAGAAAAAGAGTAGGCAATGGACTTTACACATCTGCTGCGGCCTGCAAATTTTGATGAGATGACAGGGCAGGAGCATTTAACCGCAAAAGATGCGCCTTTGCGTGTTTTGTGTGAAAAAGAAGCCCTTGGACACAGTTTTTTTTATGGACCTGCAGGTGTTGGAAAGACATCACTTGCCAGAGTCATAGCAAAAACTATGCAACTCCCTTTTTATGAGTTTAATGCCACTTCACTTAAAGTTGAACAGCTTCGAAAAATATTTGAACAGTATAAAAATGCTCTGCAAAAACCGCTCATATTTATAGATGAAGTGCACAGGCTTTCAAAAAACCAGCAGGAGGTTTTGCTGCCTGTGATGGAAAACAATTCCGTTCTTATCACAGGTGCCTCGACAGAAAATCCTTTTTATTCGCTTACTTCTGCGATCCGTTCACGCTCTATGCTTTTTGAGCTCAAAAGTATATCCCATGCCGGTTTGGAAAAACTGTTGCTGAGAGCATTGGACAAAACAAATATTCTCCTTGAGGAGGATGCAAAAGCCTATCTGACAGCATCAAGCGGCGGAGATGCAAGAGCGATGCTGAAGCTTTTGGAGTTTGCCACAAACATAAATGAAACAGTGTCTCTGGAGTTGTTGCAGTCACTCCGCCCAAATGCCCTTCAGGCCGGAAGCAGTGAAGACGGTGTGCATTATGACCTGGCGTCAGCGCTCATCAAGTCCATTCGGGGGAGTGATGCGGATGCGGCGATTTACTATCTGGCGCGTTTGATTGCAGGCGGAGAGAGTGCTGATTTTATCGCCAGACGCCTTGTGATTTTGGCAAGTGAAGATGTAGGCAATGCCAATCCGCAGGCTCTGACTCTGGCGACCTCCTGTCTGACAAGTGTCAGCAAAATAGGCTATCCCGAGGCAAGAATTATCCTGGCACAGGCGGTTATTTATCTGTGTGCCTCTCCAAAATCCAATTCCGCATATTTGGCAATAAATAAAGCCTTAAAGAGTGTGAAAGAGGGGAACATCACAGAAATTCCGAAAAATATCACAAACAGCAATGAAAACTATCTGTATCCCCACGATTTTGGTGGATATGTCGAACAAAACTACCTTGCCAAACCGATGCATTTTGTGGAGTTAAAAGAGATAGGCTATGAAAAAAAGATGAAAGAGTGGATAAATATTATAAAAGACTCATCAAAATAATGATATACTTGAAAAAATACTTTTCAACAAGGAAGATTATATGACTATTTCAGTGTCTGCAAACAGTGTAACTATAAACGGAAATATCAAATCGATACAGGACTATCAACAGATTAAAGAGACGATTGATGCGCTCAGAACAACACACAAACATATTGTTCTCATAATCAAAGATTCAATATCCATTACCTCCTCTGTGATCGGGTATTTAAACAAACTTGTTTTAAAGGACAATATTGACTTACATGTAGAAGTAGGTGATGAACAGCTTATGGAACTTTTTGAAGATCTGAACCTTGTCTCTTTATTTCACGTAAAAAAGGTATAAAAAATGACTATAAAAAGCAAACTCAATCTCATTACTGCCATTGTTGTCTCTTTTGCTTTGGTAATTATAGGACTGACGGTCAACACATCGCTGAAAGAAGATGCTATTGTGCAACAGTCAAAGGTGCTGAATGTAATGTCTCAAAAATTAAGTCTGCTCATCCATGAGACGCAAAAAGAGAGAGGGGCAAGTGCCGGTTATTTGGGTTCCAAAGGAAAGAAATTTGCAGATATTCTTCCTAAACAAAGAGAACTGACAGATAAAAGAAATCAGGAATTGAAGGCCTATCTCAAGACACTGGATTTAAATGATTTTCCAAAAGAACTTCAGGACCAGATTCATGGACTGCAAGAATATATGAATAAAATCAGTCAAATCAGAAATCTTGTTGACAGTTTTAGCATCAGTGTTGCAAAAGAAGTTGCATATTATACAAAGATGAACAGGAAGATCTTAAATATTGTCGGCTTGAGTGCAAAACTGGCATCGACTCCTGAATTGGTCAAAGCCCTGGATGCCTACACAAACTTTTTAAAATCAAAAGAGAGAGCGGGGATAGAGCGTGCGGTACTGAGTGCCACATTTTCTGCAGACAGATTTGCTCCGGGAATGTATGCCAAGTTTATTACACTTGTGGCGCAGCAGGACGCTTACATAGATGCATTCTTAACGATGGCAACAGACAGGGCAAAGCAACTTTACCGAAGCACAATGAATTCTCCTGCCGTAGATGAAGTAAACAAAATGAGAGAAATTGCTCAGACAAAAGCAAATGAAGGTAATTTTGGGGTAGACAGTGTTGTCTGGTTTCAAACCATTACAAAAAAGATAAATCTTTTAAAACATGTAGATGATAAACTTGCCAAAAACAATGATGCAATTTTGGCAAAAATAGAGTCAGACTATAAAACACGCACAGTTGTTACACTTGCAAGTTATATCTTATTTGCAATTATTATTTTTATCATCATTATGACAATCAGCAGAGGCGTGAACAAAAGCGTACAGAGTTCTTTGGAAAAAATAAAATGTGTTTCGAGTGATCTTGACCTTACATGTAACATTGTTGTAGAAGGCAATGATGAAATTTCCCAAATTTCCAAAGCGTTACATGTAATGATCAGTGCTTTTAAAGAGACAGTTCTGAGTGTTACCGATGTCTCAAAAAGAAACCAAAATGAATCTGAGAGATTACGTGATGTCGTGATTACTTTAAAAGAAAACAGTGAAGTGGAAGACGGAAAAATCACTGTGGTCAATGAACTGGCGGTAGATATCGGCAGTAAACTCGATACGGTAGAAGAGTCTACTGTAACAGTGACGGAAGATTTGCAGACAACATCTGACTTTTTGGAAGAGTTTATAAGCAAACTGAGTTCAGTGGTAGAGTCCATAGAAGATGGCAGTTCCCAGCAGCAGGAACTTGTTCAAAAAGTCAGTGAACTGACAGAACAGGCAAAAAATATAAAAGATGTTTTGGAGATTATCTCAGATATCGCAGATCAGACAAATCTGCTTGCATTAAATGCAGCCATAGAAGCGGCTCGTGCGGGTGAACATGGCCGTGGTTTTGCCGTAGTTGCCGATGAAGTGAGAAAACTTGCCGAGCGTACACAGAAGTCTTTAAGCGAAATCAGTGCAAATGTAAATCTCATTACCCAAAATGTAGTTGAAATCGCCGAAGAGACACAGCATACCTCACAAAGTATGGATCAGATCGCAGAATCCGCACAGGAATTAATTGTAGCATCCAATGATACAAAAGAGAATCTGATGCAGACAAAAGAGAGCTCCACCGATGTCATGCACCAAAGCATATACATAGCAACAAAAACAAAAGAGCTGGTGAGTACGATGGATGAGATTGTTGTTGTTTCTACAAAAAACAATGAGCTGCGTACAACGATAGAAGCTGTCGTTTCAACGCTTTCTCAGGATGCTGCTGCTTTAAAAAATGAACTCAGTAAATTTAAAATATAGTCCGAACAATGCAGGAAAAGAGTAGAGAAAAATCATTACAGGAGGAGAAAGATGCCTATGCCGCCTATCAGGAAGAGCTGGCATTTCAAAAAGAGCTCAATATCCTGAGAAATGATTTTTATTACAAGATGATTGATTCTAAAGAGATTTCACTGGTAGATTTTTTTTATCAGCCTCTTGATACACTGAGCGGGGATGCCTATTCTGCCCGAAGAATCAATGCAGACAAAACTTTTTATTTTCTTGTTGACGGGATGGGAAAAGGATTGAGTGCTTCACTCAGTGCTATGGCTGTGACAGTCTTTGTCAATCATTTGATAGACAAAATGATAGAGTATGAGAATTTCAGTCTTGATATCCTGATTCAAGAGTCTATGGACTTTATGAAGCCTATCTTGCTTGATGAGGAGGCTCTGTCTGTAGACTATATTTTATTTGACAATTACTCTTTTGAATTGGAATATGCAAAATTTGCAATGCCTCCTTTTTTACTTGAAGACAATGCAAACAATGTGATAAAAATAAAATCGAACAATCCGCCGATGAGCAAGTGGAGCGAAACATACAAGATAGACAACTGCTCTGTAAAAAATATACATAAATTTCTTTTTTACAGTGACGGCATCGTAGAAAACAGCACTGTGGAAGGCGTGGCATATAACAGTTTTATTGAAAATGATTTCATAGACTCTTTCACAAGAGAAGAGATGAAAAAACATGTGTTGGAAAAAATTGCCACACAGGAAGATGATTTTACTTTTATATTTATCAACAGGCTGGAATTAACTGAAACAACACTGATCAGTGCCAAGGTTTTTGAAACAAGTCTTGACGCTGTCGAAGAAGCAAACAGCTGGTATGATGGTATTTGTCAAAATCATTGCAGCGGGCTTGCTTTTAATGAACTTTTTATGAATGCATACGAGCATGGAAATCTGGGCATTGACTCTGAAATAAAACATCAGTTGCTTGAGCAGGACAAATATTTTGAGACACTGGTTTCGCTTGAAAAAGAGTGTACAAAAAAAATAATCGTAAAAATCTACAATATCAAAACTGCATCTGCCCAATACAGAGTGACACAAATCATAGATGAGGGAGAGGGATTTGACACAAACCAGCTGGCGACAATATTTAGAAATTCAAAAAAATTCAATGGCCGCGGAGTTTTTGTCTCTCGTAAAAACTCTATGGGCATATACTATAACTCAAAAGGCAACAGTGTCCTTTTTCTGACAAAGATCTAAAAGTCTCTGCAAAGTGTGGAATAATTTCACAACGGGCACAATATAAACAACAAGGATAACAATCATGGCAGAAAAACCATCATTTCAACAGGCATCACTGGATTACCACAAAGCCAAAAGCGAGTTTGACACAAACGGAAAGACAGGAACACTGCTGACAAAACCATGCACAACACAAGAAGAGTTGGCAATGGCCTACAGTCCCGGTGTTGCCTACCCCTGTCTGGAGATACAAAAAGATGCAAATCTTGCCTATGAATATACCAACAAAGGAAACCTGGTTGCGGTAATAAGTGACGGGACAGCTGTTTTGGGTCTTGGTGACATAGGTCATTTGGCGGGAAAACCGGTTATGGAGGGCAAAGGTGTTTTGTTTAAATCTTTTGCAAATGTAGATGCGGTAGATATTGAGCTCAATACAAAAGATCCGGATGAAATTATAAAAATTATTGCAGCCATGGCAGACAGTTTTGGCGGTATCAATCTTGAAGATATCTCGGCACCAAGGTGTTTTGAAATAGAAGAACGCCTCAAAGAGATTTGCAATGTTCCTGTTTTCCATGATGACCAGCACGGAACAGCCGTGATTACAACAGCCGGACTGATGAATGTCATTGAAATGAGCGGCAAAAAAACAGAGAATTTAAAAGTTGTCATTATCGGTGCGGGGGCTGCAGGTATCGCCTGTGCAAAGATGTATAAAAAACTGGGGATCAAAAACATTACAATGCTGGACTCCAAAGGGGTTATTCACAGTGGCAGAAGTGATCTGAACAAATACAAAAAACTGTTTGCCCTTGAGACAACAGACAGAACGCTGGGAGATGCGATGAAAAATGCAGATATGGTGCTGGGACTCTCCCGCCCTGACCTTATCACACCTCAAATGGTAAAATCCATGTCCCGGACAAATCCGATTATTTTCGCCTGTGCCAATCCAAATCCAGAAATTACACCGGCAGAGGCAAAAGCCGCCCGTCCGGATGTTATTATAGGCACCGGCAGAAGTGATTACCCCAATCAGGTAAACAATGTGCTCGGTTTTCCGCAGATTTTTCGTGGTGCATTGGATGTAAGAGCAACAAAAATTACTGAAAATATGAAACTTGCAGCATCACATGCTTTGGCCGCTCTGGCAAAGGAGGCTGTTCCCGAACAGGTAAAACAGGCGCATCACAGACAAAACATGGAGTTCGGACATGAATACATTATTCCCTCGCCTTTTGACAGACGGGTTTTGGTCTATGTCGCTTCAGCAGTTGCCAAAGCAGCGATACAAGACGGTGTTGCCCGAGTGAAAGATTTTGACACTGAGGCATATAAGATAAAACTGCAAAGATTAGCAGATCATCTGGACGGAAAAGTTTAAGCGTCTTCTTTGGAACCTGTTTTTCGGAACCCGTATTTTATTGCCTGCTATTACACCATTTTGTAAATTAATCGGAATCGGTACTTTAGTGCCGACTGTTACACTGTTTTGTAAAACTTCTTAAGACCTTTTTTTGCCTTGTAGTCAAGTTTATAAGAGATAAGCTGCAGATACTCAAGTATCTCCTTCGGTGCAATATATGTCTTTTTGGCCGCTTTTTGCAGGAGATACTGCGGGATTTTCACCTCTCTTTTGAGGAACGCTTTTTCTATTTTTTTGTACTGCTTTTTATCTTTGTGATAACATAAAAGCGCAAAAACAAAAGGCAGATGATATTTTTCATTCCACAGTTGCGCCAAATCAATATAGTCATTATAAGCAAGCGCATAACGCAGTGCCTTGTCTCCTATGAGCACTTCACCCTTTACATGTAAAAGTTCTGCCAAAAGATTCGATGAGGCAGATTCTGCATCTTTTTTATCTGTATCTGAGGGGATGACTATAACACTTTTTACCTCTTTTTTTGCAATGATACCCAGGTTTACATGTAAAGAGTTTTTTGCTTTGACACTTGAGATAAATGCGGCATCCACACGCCTGTTCACAAAGGCATCGTTTATTTTCGCCGGAACATTTTTTTTGTATTCCATAAGAAGTTTTTGCTGGGTACTTCGTGTAAAACGCTTCATAAAAACATGAAAAGGCAAGAGGTTGAGATATTCTATTTTTCCAAAAATCATGTGTAATTATACAGCACTTAACTTATCTTAGATATAATTGTATGAATAAAA
This sequence comes from Sulfurimonas sp. SWIR-19, assembly GCF_020410885.1. Classification (GTDB taxonomy): domain Bacteria; phylum Campylobacterota; class Campylobacteria; order Campylobacterales; family Sulfurimonadaceae; genus Sulfurimonas; species Sulfurimonas sediminis. The sequence goes on from NZ_CP084578.1 coordinate 205,445, forward strand.
ATGAGGATGTTGTTTTGGTAAGAGTAGAATTTTTAGGACCGATACAAAAAGAGGCACTGGAACTGGAGATAAAAAATCTCAATGAACTGGCAGCAATTTTACAAAAAGACGAAGAGGTAAAAGAGTGGCTTGACAACTGTGCTGTAGCCGTCAACGACAATCTGGTGACCTCTTTGGAGTGTGAACTTAAAAACGGAGATAAAATCTCTTTGCTGCCACCTGTGTGCGGAGGGTGATTCTTGTTGAACTTATATGACGGGGCACTTGATGTTCCTGCTATCTTAAAAGAGTGGTATGAAACAGAAGCAACAAGCAACTATGGTGCATATATTCCTTTTGTGGGAACGGTGCGCAGTGAAGACGGCATTGAAGGGCTGAGTTTCGATATATATGAACCGATTTTGACATCATGGTTTGAAAAATGGCAGAAAAAAGCAGCAGAAAAAGGTGCTGTGGTCAAAATGGCTCACTCCCGTGGAGATGTGCTCTTGCATGAGTCGTCATACATTGCAGCGGTTTTTTCACCAAAAAGACGGGTGGCCCTGGAGCTTATAGATGAATTTGTAGAAGATTTCAAAGCATCAGCACCGATATGGAAATATGATTTGAAAAACGGACAGAGAGTGTACGCAAAAGAGCGTTCAACAGCTATAAAAGGCAGCGGAATTTTAGGAGCAAAAGCATGAGTATAACAGGAAGTGATTTTATCTCTTTTGAGACAAGCCAAAATATGCTGGAACTTTTACAGGTAAACAACCACCGGTATGAAAGAGTTCCTTTGAGTGATGCGCTTGGGCGTGTTTTGGCAGAGGATATCGTGGCTGAATTTAATGACCCTCAGTTTCCTACTGCTTCCATGGACGGGTATGCGGTGCGTTATGAGGATTTGGACAAAGGCACGCTTGCTGTTCTTGGTGACAATCCTGCAGGACATGATGAGATCCGTGTATTGTCTGCGGGTGAATCCATTAAAACTTTTACGGGTTCCATGATGCCGCAGGGGAGCGATACCCTTATACAGATAGAAAATGTCAGTTATAACGACGGCACAATAGTGATCAATGAAATGGTTGAAAAAGGAAATGCCGTGCGTCCTGTCGGCGAAGGATATGCAGCAGGCGATGTTCTCATTCAAAAAGGTACAAAAATAGGTTTTGCCGAAATCGGTGTAATGGCAGGGCTTAATCAGGTGATGGTAAAAGTGGCACTGCGTCCCCGTGTGGCAGTCATCGCAACCGGAAGTGAGATTCTTGATCTGGGTGAAAACTCGGATAATCCCGCCCAAATAAGAAGCTCAAACAACTATACGCTTGCCGCGCTTTTTGAGTCAGCCGGTGCAGAGGTTATACAGCTTGGAACGGCACCCGATGACAAAGATGCCATTATGAAAACATTTGAGAATGCTTTGGAATCTGCGGATATTTTGGTCAGTACCGGAGGCGTCAGTGTCGGAGATTATGATTTTGTAAAAGACATTATTCCGCGCCTTGGTGCTGAAGTTGTCTACAAAGGTGTCGGTATCAAACCCGGGCGTCACATTATGGTTGCACAGCGCGGGCATAAATTTATTTTGGCATTGCCGGGATTTGCCTACTCTTCAACGGTGACGGCTGTTTTATATGCTCTGCCTCTGATTGCAAAAATGCTTGGCAAAAAAGCTCCCTATAAAACGGTTGCGGCAAAACTGCAAGAAGATTTTACAAAACGAAGCAAATTTACAGAGTTTACCGCATGTAATGTTGTGATAGAAGACGGTGAATATTTTGTTAATTTTAAAGGCAAAAAAGTAGGCAGTTCTGCTATTTTGACAAATATGCTTGACGAGAGCGCACTGATGATTACAGGTGAAGAGGACAGATTTTTAGAAGCCGGAACATCTGTAAATGTTATTTTATTGGATACTTTTTAATGAAAGCGCTGAGTATTGACAACCAGACACTGGCAGTACAAGAGATTGATATTACCATGGCGGCAAATACCGTATATACCTTTTTCAGTTCAATTTTAATTGATGAGCTGGCAGCTCTCAAAGAGCATGTCATCTATGCAGATGCAAATGCTTTGAGTGAAAAGAAAAAGCCCTATTTTATCGGAGAACAGCTTGTTTTGGGGGATACCCTGATTCTTGGAAGAGATGGTTTTGACGATGTAGATGTGAAAATCGTCAAAGAGGAGTTGCTGGCTCTCATTCATCCGGATGTCAATGCCTTTTACAAAGAGGTACTGGAGTTGCTTGCCGATACAGATATAAATCTCTACAAAACATTTACGGTAGAAAAAAACGGCGAAAAAATTGCGCTCAATACCGAATGGGTACTCTATACATTTAATATCGCAGATGAGAGAACAAAAGAATATTTTATAAATGAGTTGCAAAAAGCAGTCACAGCAAAAAGCAAAGTAGCAGAGTATATGCAAAAAATGGCACAACTCGCTATGAATGTCGCAGCATAACCCACACTGTTTCCGGAATCCGTACTTTAGTGCGGACTCTGCGTCTTTATAGCCTGTAATCCGGATTCCGAGTAGGCATTAGGTTCTTTTACTTCAATTTCCAGGCATTGGCTCTTATTCTGGAGTGACATGAGGTGCACTGCCTGATAATCTGTGAATAATCTTCTATGGCATCATCTATGTTTTCGTTACTCAGTGATACAATCATATCATCTGCATACATTGTTATCATTTTTGCCCTTTTTTGGGCAAATTTGTCTGCATACGCTTCATTTGCAGGAAGGTAACTTCTTGCATCTGTTGTTGTCAGTGAACCAATTGCATTTTTTAATTTATTGACGCCGTCTATCATGCCTTCCTTGTTGTAATAAAATCCTGCCGTTTGAATCTGATTGACTGCTTTTAGCATCTTGCGCATATCTGAAGCAAGTTCGGACTGCTTGAGCGTGTCGCCTGCCTGAAGAGACGAAGAGAAGATGAAAATTGCTATCATGATGAGTAGTGACTTCACTTTGCTATCCTTTAGTATCTTATAATATCTTTTGTAAACTCTGCAAGAGTTACAGTCGGAGCTTTGTCTTTTACAAGTTTTTTTGCTTTTCTTTTTCCGCCATACTGTTCTTTGAGCTCTGGTTTGAATGCTCTGAAAAACTCATGAAATTTATCTGCTCCCAAAACACCGACAGCCCATAAAGTATCATCATCATGATGCTCCAGTACGATCGAAGCCAAAGGCTGCGGTGCCGGACCGCCAAGAACTTTCGCTCCTTTTTTGGGATCATACACCGATAAATGAGAGCCACAAACGATTACCTCTCCTTTGTCATGGCAAGGCATACTTTTGGTGCATCCCATCGTTTTGCCCCCTGTTTTGAGGTACGATATAAATGTGTCGCTTTTGTTGATATGTGTAAGCTGGTGCGGGCAGATGGACGAAAAAGCAACAATGTTTCTTTCTTTGCCAACGCCGCCTTTCCAAATATATTGGACACCGTCTTCACTTGTCAGTTTCACATTTTTCTCTGTAGGATGAGGCAGTGCAATCAACATACAGCTGGTTCCCGCATACGGATAGTTAAAAACATAATTAACCTCTTTGTCCAGTTGTGATGCCAGCAAAGGCTTGCCCTCGGCATCCGTCAGTTGTACTTTCTTGTAGGATGTATAGAGTGTACCATCCTCCGCATAGAGTCTGCCCTCTATCAACGAAGGTGCTACAGCGACAACGCCAACACCTCCGACTACTTTTAAAAAGTCTCTTCTTTGCATGCAAAACTCCATATTACGCGTTAAACATATCTCTAAACATACCTTTTGCCCATTCATTCAGAGCTTTTCCGTTGTTCAATCCTGTCTTTCCGCGCCACTGTTGAGAAAGATCAACATTGGTAAATCCTTTTAGTTTTTTGCCCTCAAACTCATATTCTGCTCTGACAGAAATCGCATGTATCGGTCCGGCGGAAACAGCAGAGTAGCAGACTGTCAGTGGTGATTTCCACGGAATGTCTTTTTTCCCGTTGACTCTCTGTGCTATAAGTTTTCCGATATAATGCCCTTCCGAATTTGAGGTATTACCTGATTTTGAGTAAGCCATCGGACGGGCATCACCGGAAACAAAAATATCTTTTTCGCCGATAACCTCATAAGTAAACGGATCGATATTGCCTACTTTTTTGTTAAACACATTGTCTTTTGCAACGCCACACACTTCCAGAAGTTTTCCGCCTCTGACATGCGGATAAAAGGCGGCATCTTCAAATGAATACTCTTCGTCAAATTCGCCTGCAACAACAACTTTCTTATCTAAATCTATACTCATAATCTTAGAGTTTGGATGATACTCAATGTAATCTTTGTACATTTCGTCAAAAGAAGACTGGAATCCCTCCTTTTTAATCGTAATATCCGGATTTTCATCAAGCAGTATTACCTTGCCCTCTATTTCATTTTTCTTAAAATAATCGGCAATCAGACATGCTCTTTCATAAGGTGCAGGCAGACATCTGTAGTTTCCTCCCGGAACTGTCAGTATAAAATTACCGCCTTCAAAATCTTCCAGTTTTGCTTTGAGTGTCATATGCTCGCTTCCCGGAATAAATGCTGCAGGATACTCACTGCGAAGTCTCTGTTCTGTGACTGTATCAACATTCCATGCACTGTAATCGTAGTCTATCCCCGGAGCCAGTACAAGATAGTCATATTTTATGTCTCCGTTGCTTGTTTTGATGATTTTGTTTGCTTTGTCTATACCGATTGCCGTAGCATTAAAGTATGTATATTTATTTTCACGGGCTGCTTGCAGATAATCATGTGTCAAGAACTCCAAATCCACTTCACCGACAAGATACAGGTTGCTTATAGGACAGGATATAAACTCTGTTCTTTGTTCCACTAAAACAACATCTGCATTCGGTGCGAATTTTTTCGTGTATTTTGCAACAGACAAACCGCTCCATCCGCCGCCTACAACAACAACTCTTTTCCCGGTTGCCGGAGGAAGAGGAGCCGGTGTTCCCATACCTACACTGCTGTTTGTTTTGTTTTCTTTTTTTGAGGGTTTTGCTTCACCATAAGCACATCCGGTCAAAGTTGTAGCAGCTGCAGCTACGCTGATAGCACCAAGTCTCAGGGCATCTCTACGATTCATATTCATTTCATTCTCCTGTAAGATTAGATTTAGGAAAATAGTATTACTGCTTCTCTTAAGTAATCTTAAAATATAAAATTAATTTATAATATTAAAGCATAAATCTTTTAATAATTATAAATATTAGTTATTATTGTATGATTTCTTGACGTAGTGAGAAAATAAAAGTTTCATGTAGCAGGGCTTTTTAAACAAATTAGGTTTATTTAAAATAATATTATCACAAAAATGTAATATAACTAAAATATTTTAATGATGTGTATAAAAGTAACACATATAAAATATTAAAAGTTTATTTTTAATCGAAGAGTGTAGATTCCAGCGCTTTGATTTTATAACTTCTGCGATGAATATCACAGTATCCATACTTTTTTATCATGGCTACATGTAATTTCGTTCCATAACCTTTGTGCTTTTCAAACTGATACTGGGGATATTTCTTGGCCTGTTCTAAAATATCTCTGTCGTGTGTGACTTTTGCAAGGATGGATGCGGCACTTACTTCGGGGACTTTACCGTCAGCCTTTATCATAGTTGTCAGGTTTTGTACTCCATAGCTTTGGTTGCCGTCAAACAGATACTCATCCGCTTCCAGATTTTTCATAATTTCAAGAAGCCCTTTTTTTAAACATGCGGATATCCCGTTGTTGTCTATTTCCTGTGCAGAAAATTTGACGATATGGTAACTTGCATTTTTGATTATCAAGGTATAAAGAGCTTCACGCTTTTTGGCTGTCAGCTTTTTGGAATCATGTAATCCGTCAATGGTATTATGCAAAATACATCCGGACATGACCAAATCTCCCGCAAGAGGTCCGCGTCCGGCCTCATCTATACCGCACAGTATCTGCATCAGTTCATACTTGCCACGGCGAGCATTGTGGAAACCATATATAAAAAGAGGAGTGTGACGAAAAGTACATATACCCAGACAACCCATTGGTTGTAGCCACCGACCTCTCTCATCGTTTCAATACGTTTTTGCGGATCTGAAATAGCATTTTCTATCTCGGCTTTTTTCTGTTTATACCCTTTGTATATAAAGTAGGTGGAAAAACCGCCTGCAAGTATGGCAACCAGAAGTCCGCCAAACGGTACGGCGCTAGCTAGGAGAGAGAGTATAAACAGAACCAGTGCGGGCAGATACTGTTTTCTGTAGAGTAAAAAGGCCCATCCGCCAAAAAAAGCCCACCAGCTCCAAACCCATTTCATTGTGTCAATACCGTTTATATTGAATTTTGAAAATGCCTGCTGATACCAGAGTGTTTTTTCCGGTTTGTTGACAAAAGCTTCAATCATCGCTTTTTCATATTCGTCCTGAGTTGGCTGCATAAACTTCCCTTTAATTTGCTTAACGTATTATAATTAAATAAATCAATAATGTATAGGTTTGACGGGAGGATTTTTTTTAGTGCCGGCTGTTGCAACACTTTGTCATTCTCAGCCCGCACTGAAGTACGGGTACCAAAAACGATATCTCTCCGGAATCGATACTTTTTATGCTAAAGCATGACTTAGAAAAAAACTAAATTTTTTTCTGCAGTGCCGACTTTGTCCTTTTTAATCTCCGAGTGCCCAAATGTCAAATGGGATCATATCCACACTTGAGAGCGGATGCGCGATATTTCCTTCTTTGTTCATTGTTATAACAGTGATTTTTCTGATTCCGTAGCTGAATATAAAGGCTTCAATACTTTCGAGTTTTTTAAACAAACGTCTTTCATCCACAAAAGGCTTGCAAAGAATAATTTCATCATTTGCAGGGAGATAAAAATCGATGCCTTCTTCATAATAACACTCTCTAAAAGATTTCAAAAGCTCAAGATAGACCATGTTTTCAAAAAGTTTGGCAAAGTTTTTTTCAATACTTAAGGCACTTTTTAAAGAAGTGTCACACAGATAGACTTTTTTAGTAGCACGTGCATGATTATATTTTGGCAAAAGGTGAATATAGTTTTTTTCTACCAGAAGTGCAAAAGATTTGTAAAGTTTGTCTTTGGAAATTTTACGACTGTTTTTGAGTCTTTCATATAATGTATAGGCAGAGAGCTTTTGGGACATAAATTTTGCACATAAGGTAAGAATATCAAATTCAATGTCGCTAAGAGCAAACTGCAGAATATTTTGCAGATAAACAATCCGCTCATCGGGTGCTATTGTGTGCATAGAAGCAAAGCCTCCGAGTTGAAAAAAGTGGTTGAGCGCACTTGAATCATATTTGTGCTCATACGCCAAAAACTCTTCATAATCAAGCGGGTACAGCGTCAAAGGCTCCAAAAAATCAAAATTACAGGGAATTTCACTTGTAATAATCAACTGCGAAACATTCACAAATTTGATGCTTGGATTGTAGTTATCCAAAACAAGCGTGTCAATTTTGTTGATATTGCAAAAAGAGGGGAGTGCAGCATTGAGTTTTTCGCTCTCTATGCGCACATCATTGCAGTTGATGTAAAGATAGGAACTCTTTTTTAAAGACAAAAGATAGTTTTTGACCAAACGGGTTTTTCCGCTTTTGGTGATACCGCTGATCTGGTATGATCTCTCATCTATAAAAACTTTTCTTTGGATGTAACGCTCTACATGTAAGTCGGTTTTGTAAAATTCTTCGAGTAATATTTCCATAAATTTTCCAATTTTTAAACTCTCCAATTGTATCATTTCCTTATTAAAAGGAAATAAATTATAAAGAAAAACGATTTTTACTCCCTAAATCCTTGAATATTCAGAGCTCTTTGAGTATAATTCCGTTCCCTTAAAATAGTTGGGCTAGGATCCAACGAGTTCTTTAGAAGGAAAAACATGGAAAAAATTCGTTTAAAATTGAAAGCTTACGATCATCGTGTATTAGATAGATCAGTAGCGTCAATCGTAGAGGCTGTAAAGCGTACAGGTGCCGTAATTCGTGGTCCAATACCTTTACCAACAAAAATTCGTAAATATACAGTATTGAAATCAGTTCACGTTAACAAAAAAGCGCGTGAGCAGTTTGAAATTCGTATGCACGCAAGAATGATCGACATCGTTTCTGCAACACCGGAAACAGTGGATTCATTAATGAAACTAGATCTTGCACCGGAAGTGGACGTTGAAGTTCGCTCTATGGACAAATAGGAGTAATCGTGGAATATATTGTTGAAAAAATCGGTATGAGCCGTACTATCACAGTTCCGTCTAAGCCAGTTACTCTTTTAAGAGTGTTAGATGCGAAAGTATGTGAAGTGAATGAAGGTACTGCTATAGTTGCGTATAACAGTGGTAAAAAAATGAATAAAGCAATAGAAGGTCAACAGAAGAAATACAATCTTCCGACTGAATTTAACCGTTTTGTTACATTAGAAGTAACAAATACCGAAGCTGGTGATTTGGATTTAGCTCCGCTTGCAGAAGCAAGTGTACTTAAAACTACTTTCAACACAAAAGGTCGTGGTTTTTCAGGTGCAATGAAGCGTTGGAATTTCGGTGGTGGTCCTGCATCTCACGGTCACAGATTTGGTCGTAGAACAGGTTCTATCGGTAATGCTGAATGGCCAGGTCGTGTAATGAAGGGTAAAAAAATGCCTGGACAATACGGAAACACACAAAACAGTGTAAAAAATGAAATCGTTTCTTTCGATGCTGAAAACAAAATCATTGCGGTTTTAGGTTCAGTTTCAGGTGCTAACGGTTCTTTAGGTCGTGTAAAGGTAGCTAAATAATGAGCGCAATCGTTTTAAATGAAAAAATGGAAAAAGCATCTGAGTTAGCATTGCCAGAGTCTTTCTCTGGAATTAACCCTCATAACCTTTACCTTTATGTAAAGTCTGCTCAGGCTGCACAACGTGCAAATACAGCGACGACTAAAGGTAGAAGTGAAGTACGCGGTGGTGGTAAAAAACCATGGGCTCAAAAAGGTGGCGGTCGTGCCCGTGCGGGTTCTCGTCGTTCTCCTATATTCGTAGGCGGTGGTAAAGCTTTTGGTTCTCAAAACAACCGTAACTACGATTTAAAAGTAAATAAAAAGCAGAAAAAACTTGCTTTAAATTTTGCTTTAAATGAGCATGCACAAAATGGTACTCTTTTTATCGTTGACAGCATCTCTGTTGAGTCTGGTAAAACTAAAGATGCGGCAGCAATGTTCAAAGCTTTAGGTCAAAGAGATACACTTTTTGTTAAATCTTTATTAGATGAAAAAACATATTTGGCATTTGAAAATCTACACCAGACATATGTTATTGAATCTAATGAGTTAAACGCATACTTAGCTGCCAACTATCGCTCAATCGTGATAGAAAAAGCTGTATGGGAAACTTTGACAAGTGAGGCTAAGTAATGGCTGATATTACAGATATTAAATCTATTTTATATACAGAAAAGACTTTGGGTTTACAAGAAGATGGTGTTATTGTTGTTCAAACATCACCACGTATGACTAAAACAGGTCTTAAAGAGGTGTTCAGAGAGTATTTCGGAATCATTCCGACAAAAATCAACTCTCTGAATCAAAGCGGAAAAGTAAAACGTTTCCGTGGTGTACAGGGGAAACAGAATGACTTTAAAAAGTTTTATGTTACCTTACCTGAAGGTGCACAAATAGAAAGTTTGGCGGTATAAGATGGCAATTAAAACTTATAGACCGATAACTCCGTCTCGTCGTTTTTATACGAATGTAGACAGTTCAGATATCACTGCTAAAGCGAGTGTTCGTTCATTGCTTGTAAAACTTCCGACAACTGCCGGTCGTAACAACAATGGTCGTATCACTTCTCGTCACAAACAAGCTGGGGCGAAAAAGCTTTACCGTATTATTGATTTTAAAAGAAACAAGTTTGGTGTTCCGGGTACAGTCTCTACTATTGAGTATGATCCGTACCGTAACTGTCGTATCGCATTAATCACATATGCAGACGGTGAAAAAAGATACATCTTGCAACCAAAAGGTTTAAATGTTGGCGATACAGTGGAATCAGCAGAGTCTGGTTTGGATGTCAAACCGGGTAATACGATGAAACTGCAAAACATTCCTGTCGGTACACTTGTTCATAACGTTGAGTTAAAAGTGGGCAAAGGCGGACAAATGGTTCGTTCAGCCGGAACTTCAGCTCAGATTATGGGTCGTGACGGGAAATATGTATCTTTACGTATGCCTTCGTCAGAAATGCGTTTAGTGCTTGGTGAGTGTCTGGCTACTGTAGGAATCGTTGGAAATGAAGAATTTGCTAACATTGTTATAGCAAAAGCCGGTCGTCAACGTCACCTTGGTATTCGTCCACAGACTCGTGGTTCTGCTATGAACCCGATTGATCACCCGCATGGTGGTGGTGAAGGAAAAACGAACTCAGGTCGTCATCCGGTTACTCCTTGGGGTAAACCAACGAAGGGTGCTAAAACTCGTCGTAAGAAAGCTAGTGATAAGTTAATTATTACTCGCCGTAAACCAAATGCTAAAAGGGTAGGTTAATAATGGCTCGTTCAGTAAAAAAAGGTCCATTCGTAGATGATCATTTAATGAAAAAAGTGGAGGCTATGAAAGCCGAAGCAAAGAAAAAACCTATTAAGACCTGGTCAAGAAGATCTATGATTCTTCCTGACATGGTTGGTTTGACAATAAATGTTCACAATGGTCGCCAGTTCGTTCCTGTATATGTTACAGAGAACCATATTGGTTATAAACTTGGTGAATTTGCACCAACTCGTACATTCAAGGGCCACAAGGGCTCTGTTCAGAAGAAGGGGTAGTCATGGCTAGAGCATTACTAAAATTTATCCGTGTATCACCTATCAAATCTCGTCTTATTGCACGTGAAGTGCAGGGTATGAATGCTGAAGAGGCAATGGCAGCTTTAGAATTCACTCCAAACAAGGCGGCAAAAATTATCTCTAAAGTAATTGCATCTGCAGTTGCAAACAGCGGTAGTGAAGCTGAAGATTGTGTAATTACATCATGTCGTGTTGACAATGGTCCAGTACTTAAACGTTTCCGTCCACGTGCTCGTGGTATGGCGTCTGGTATTCGTAAACCAACAGCACATATCTTAGTAGAAGTAGAGGGTAAATAGTATGGGTCAAAAAGTTAATCCTATTGGTTTACGTCTTGGAATCAACCGTAACTGGGAATCAAGATGGTTTCCTAACTTTAAAACAGCTCCTGCTGCTTTAGGTGAAGATCACAAGATAAGAACATATTTGAAAAAAGAGCTTTACTATGCTGGTGTTTCCAACATCATCATTGAAAGAACAGTAAAAAGACTTCGTGTAACTATCGTTGCAGCGCGTCCTGGTATTATCATCGGGAAAAAAGGTGCGGATATAGAGAAGCTGAAAACTGCTGTACAAAAACTTGTCGGTAAAGCAATATCAATCAATATCAAAGAAGAGAAAAAAGCACAGACTTCGGCACAACTTGTCGCTGAGAATGTTGCTACGCAATTAGAGCGTCGTGTTGCATTCCGTAGAGCTATGAAAAAAGTTATGCAGGGTGCGCAGCGTTCTGGTGCTAAAGGTATCAAAGTTGCAGTTGCAGGTCGTTTGGGCGGTGCTGAAATGGCAAGAACTGAATGGTATTTGGAAGGTCGTGTGCCTCTTCATACTCTTCGTGCAAAAATTGATTACGGTTTTGCCGAGGCACATACTACATACGGTATTATCGGTGTTAAAGTATGGATCTTCAAAGGCGAAGTACTGACTAAAGGTATTCCTGCAGAAGCCAAAGAAGAGAAAAAAGAGCGTCGTGGTAGAAAACCAGCCAGACGTGAAAATAGTGAAAAGGCTGAATAATCATGTTAATGCCAAAAAGAACAAAATATCGTAAAGTAATGAAAGGACGTAACCGCGGTTACGCTCGTTCCGGTTATAAATTATCTTTTGGTGACATCGCATTCAAAGCGGTAGAAGCCGGTCGTATCAACTCTCGTCAGATTGAATCGGCTCGTATTTCTGCAACACGTCACATTAAAAGACAAGGTAAGATTTGGATTAGAGTATTTCCTGCCAAGCCGTTAACTGCAAAACCTCTTGAAACTCGTATGGGTAAAGGTAAGGGTGCAGTGGATCAGTGGGTAATGAACATTAAACCAGGTCGTATAATCTTTGAAATGGGTGGTGTACCTGAAGAGATTGCTCGTGAAGCATTAACTCTTGCTATGCACAAACTTCCATTCAAATGTAAAATTGTTACTGCGGAGATGAACAATGAAATATTCTGATTTAGCAGATAAAAATGCAGCAGAGCTTCAGGCGATGCTCAAAGAGAAAAAAACAGAACTGTTTACTTTAAAAATTAAACAAAAAATGATGCAATTACAAAATACTAGCGAACTTCGTGTTGCTAAAAAAGATATTGCTAGAATCAATACTGCACTTGCTGCAGTAGCAAAGTAGGGGCGGGCGATGGCTAATAAGCGTGAAATTCAAGGTAACGTAATTAAAATTGCAGGCGATAAAACAGTAACTGTACTGGTTGAGCGTCGTGTAATGCATCCTCGTTATCATAAAGTTGTAAAACGTTTCAAAAAGTACCTGGTACACGATGAGCGTAATGAAGTTAAAGTTGGAGACGAGATTATTGCAATCGAGTGTCGTCCGCTTTCTAAGACTAAATCTTTTAGACTTAAATCAGTTGTAAAAGGAGCGTAGTAGTATGATACAAGGTTTTACTCGTTTAAATGTAGCTGATAATACAGGTGCTAAAGAGATTATGTGTATTAAGGTACTTGGCGGTTCCAAGCGTCGTTATGCATCAGTGGGTGACGTTATCGTTGCTTCTGTAAAAAAAGCGATTCCGACTGCCAAAGTTAAAAAAGGTAAAGTTGTAAAAGCTGTTGTTGTAAGAACTCATAAAGAAGTGCAACGTGAAAACGGTTCGTTAATCCGTTTTGATGACAATGCGGCAGTTATACTTGATGACAAGAGAGAACCTATCGGTACTCGTATTTTCGGACCAATCGGTCGTGAAGTACGTTACGCAGGATTCATGAAAATTGTATCTCTTGCTCCGGAGGTTGTGTAATGGCAAAATTTAAGTTTAAAAAAGGCGATATGGTAGAAATTATCGCGGGCGATGACAAAGGTACAAAAGCAGCTGTACTTGCGGTATTTCCTAAGAAAAACAAAGTAATCGTTGAGGGTTGTAAAATAGCGAAAAAAGCTGTTAAACCAACTGAAGAGAATACAAAAGGCGGGCATATCAAAAAAGAGATGCCAATCGATGTTTCAAACGTACGCAAAGTGGAGGCATAATAGATGGCTCGTTTAAAAGAAAAATATTTAGCGCTTAAGCCGGAAATTCAAGCAGCTTTAGATATTAAAAATGTAATGCAGATTCCTGAATTTGACAAAATCGTTATCTCTGTCGGTGCGGGTTTTGCTATGAAAGATAACAAACTCATTAAAAACATTGAAGATACTATCACTACTATAGCTGGTCAAAAAGCTTCTACTGTAATTGCTAAGAAATCTGTTGCAGGTTTTAAAGTACGTGAAGGTATGCCTGTAGGTGTTCGTGTAACACTTCGTGGTGAAAATATGTATAACTTCTTTGATCGCCTTGTTTCTATCGCACTTCCTCGTGTGAAAGATTTCCGTGGTGTTCCGAGAAATGGTTTTGACGGTCGTGGTAACTATAACTTCGGTCTTCAGGAACAACTTATTTTCCCTGAAATCAGCTATGATTCAATCATGCAGATTCACGGTATGAATATTACTATAGTAACATCTGCAGATTCAGACAAGGCAGCATTTACTCTTTTAGAGAAAATGGGAATGCCTTTTAGTAAAGGGAGCAACTAATGGCTAAGAAGTCAATGATAGCTAAAGCAAAACGTACTCCAAAGTTTAAGGTACGTGGTTATACACGTTGTCAGATTTGTGGTCGTCCACACTCTGTACTGAGAGATTTTGGAATTTGTCGTATCTGTTTTAGAAAAATGGCAAATGAAGGTTTAATACCAGGTGTTAGAAAGTCTAGTTGGTAATATAACGCCGAATGAAGTAATTCATTCGACTGCGTTAACACTAGGTTTCCCTCAGCGGGAAGCTCACGCACTAGTGCGTTGTGTTAATATTTACTGATTGGAAACTGCTAGCAGTCAGCAGTTATTTTGTGTCAATGAAATAACTACAAACAAGGAAAATATAAATGGCAATTAATGATTTAGTATCAGATGCGTTGACGCGTATTCGTAATGCCGGTATGAGAAGATTACCGGTTACTACTTTGGTACACTCTAAAAGTGTAGAAGCAGTAGCAAATATCTTAGTAGACAAAGGTTACATAGAGTCTTATAATGTAATCGAAGACGGTGTGAAAAAAACTATCAAAGTTGTACTGAAGTACGGTGAAGATGGAAAATCTGTAATCAATGAAATGAAAAGAGTTTCAAAGCCTGGTAGACGTGTCTACAAAGGTAAAGAAGATATCAAACGTTTCAAAAACGGTTACGGAACTATTATTGTAAGTACATCACATGGCGTACTACCAAATGACAAAGCGTATGAACTTGGCATTGGTGGTGAAGTTATGTGTACGGTATGGTAGGAGTATAGCATGTCAAGAATTGGAAAAAATCCTGTAGAGTTTCCTAGTGACATCACTGTTACTGCAAATGGAAATGTTATAACTTTTGCCAAAGGCAAAAACAGTGTTGATTTAGATACAAAAGGATATGTTACTTTCACAATTGAAGGTAATGTTTTAACTTTTAAAAATCTTTCAGACTCTCGTGAGCATAGAGCTTTCTGGGGAACTTTTAGAGCATTGGCTCAAAATATCGTGACAGGTTTGATTACCGGTTATGAGAAAAAACTTGAAATTAACGGTGTTGGTTACAGAGCGGCTGTTAAAGGAAAAGTTTTAAATCTTCAACTTGGTTTTTCTCATGATATCAATTATGAGTTACCTGAAGGTTTGGAAGCAAGTGTTGAAAAAAATGTGATTACTCTTAAAAGCCATGACAAACAAATGTTGGGTCAGGCAGCTGCAGAGATTAGATCATTCCGTCCACCAGAGCCTTACAAAGGTAAAGGTGTTAAATACATAGATGAGCATATCGTGCGTAAAGCCGGTAAAACTGCTAAGAAATAAGGGAGGAAGATAGATGAATGCTAAAGTATTAAAAAGCAAAATTGCGAATCGTTTAAAACGTAAACGTCGTATCCGTGCAAAAATATCTGGTAGTGCTGAACTTCCTCGTGTTTCTGTATTTAAATCAAACCGTTACTTAAGTGTACAGGCGATTGATGATGCAACTGCAACAACAATTTGTTCACTACACTCAAAGGCTACTGGTCACAAAGCTAATAAAGAAGGTGCTGCTGCACTTGGTGAGGCATTTGCTGCCAAACTCAAAGAAGCAAACATCTCTGAGATTGTATTTGACCGTAATGGTTACCAATATCACGGCGTAATTGCTGCATTTGGTGACGCAATTCGTGCAAACGAAATCAAGTTCTAGGAGCACAGATGGAAATCAATAGAGATGATTTTGAAGAATCAATAGTAAATATTGGTCGTGTAACAAAAGTTGTTAAGGGTGGTAGACGTTTTCGTTTTACTGCACTTATCGTTGTTGGTGACAAAAACGGTACTGTAGGTTATGGTGTCGGTAAAGCAAAAGAGGTTCCTGATGCTATACGTAAAGCTGTAGACAATGCTTTTAAAAATTTAACAACTGTTAAGATAAAAGGTTCTACAATAGCACATGACATTGAGCATAAGTACAATGCCAGTCGTGTTTTGCTAAAGCCGGCATCAGAAGGTACCGGTGTTATTGCCGGTGGAGCAGCGAGACCTGTTCTTGAACTTGCAGGGATTAAAGACATCCTTACAAAGTCAATCGGTTCAAACAATCCAAACACACTGGTACGTGCTACAATTGAAGCACTTTCTCGTATAAAAGGATAGGAAAATGGGTATTGAAAATTTACAACCTGCTCCGGGTTCAACAGCAAATCGTAAGCGTGTTGGACGTGGTCAAGGTTCTGGTACTGGTAAGACTGCCGCTCGTGGTCAAAAAGGTCAGAAATCTCGTTCAGGTTACAAAAGAAAAAGAAATTTTGAAGGTGGACAACAGCCACTTGCAAAACGTTTGCCAAAAATCGGTTTTCACTCGAAAGTGATCAAACCGTATGTGATAAACGTTGAAAAAATCAAAGCTGTAGCAGAACTTGGTGAAATTACAATGGAGACAATCCGTTCAGTTCACAAGGTTGCTTCTTCAGTGACTAAAATTAAACTAGTAGGTGCCAAAGCAAAAGATTTGGCATCGAAAATTAAAGACGAAAACGTTACAACAACAGGTAATTAGTTGTGAATAAAAATCTAGTAAATAAGATACTTATTACTATCGGTTTTTTATTTATCTACCGCCTACTGGCCTATGTGCCGGTTCCCGGCGTAGATACAGCTGTTATTGCTTCTTTCTTCGACTCACATCAATCAGACGCATTGGGATTGTTTAACATGTTCAGCGGAAATGCTGTACAGAGACTCTCTATTATTTCACTCGGCATTATGCCTTATATCACCGCCTCAATTATTATGGAGCTTTTAGCTGCAACATTTCCAACACTTGGTCAAATGAAAAAAGAGCGTGACGGTATGGTGAAATATATGCAGATTATTCGTTATGCGACTATCGTAATAACATTAATTCAGGCTGTCGGTGTAAGCGTGGGACTACAAAGCTTAACTGGACCTACGGGCAATTCTGCAATTCTTGCTGATCATACTACATTTATCATGCTTTCTGCGGTTTCTATGCTTGCAGGTACAATGCTATTGATGTGGATTGGTGAGCAGATTACACAAAGCGGTATCGGTAACGGTATATCTTTGATTATCTTTGCAGGAATTGTTTCAGCGATTCCAAGAGCAATTGGTCAAACAATCGAAATGGTAAATACCGGTGCAATGAGCTTTATTACAGTCATAGCAATTCTTGCTTTGATTCTGACAACAGTAGGAATTATCATTTATGTTGAACTTGGTGAGCGTCGTGTGCCTATAACCTATGCGAAAAAGACGATGATGCAAAACCAAAACAAACGTGTGATGAACTATATTCCTATTAAAGTGAATCTGGCGGGTGTTATTCCGGTTATCTTTGCCTCGGCAATTTTAATGTTTCCGATGACCGTACTCTCAAGCAGTACAAATCCGGCTATTCAGGCTATAGCGGATTATCTGAATCCAAACAGTTACTTTTTTAACTTTTTGACTTTTGTGTTTGTTGTGTTTTTTGCATTCTTTTATGCTTCAATCACATTTAACGCAAAAGACATTGCAGATAATTTAAAACGTCAAGGTGGATTTATTCCCGGTATTCGTACCGGTGATGCTACGAGAGAGTTTTTGAATGAAACTGCAAGCAGATTGACATTTACCGGAGCACTTTATCTTGGGTTGGTTGCGACACTGCCTTTTATGATTATTAAAGGGATGGGTGTACCGTTCTTCTTTGGTGGTACAGCCGTGTTGATCGTTGTTCAGGTTGCGCTTGATACAATGAGAAAAATAGAAGCTCAGATATATATGAGTAAATATGAAACCCTTAGTGCAGTTGGTCTGTAGCAATGGCTATTGCGCTTAGAAAACCTCAGGAAATTGAAAAACTTCGAGCTGCCAACAAAATTGTTGGCGCTACATTAGACCTTCTTCGTAAAAATACCAAAGTCGGTATGAGTTTAAAAGAGATGGATGCCATGGCAGAGGATTATATTCGCTCCCAGGGTGCCAAGCCCTCTTTTAAAGGATTGTACGGCTTCCCAAATGCAGTATGTACATCACTCAATGAAGTTATTATTCATGGCATTCCAAGTGACTATAAACTCCAGGAAGGAGATGTTATAGGGTATGACATCGGAACAGAACTTGATGGCTGGTTTGGTGATGCTGCTATCAGTATGGGTGTCGGAGAGATCACAAAAGAAGATGAAGATTTAATAGCCTGTGCAAAAGATACTTTGTATTATGCTATTGAAAATATCAAAGAAGGAATGCGTTTTAAAGAACTCTCTTATCTGATGGAACAGTTTATACAAGAGCGCGGTTTTATTCCTTTACGTAATTTTTGTGGACACGGAATAGGAAGAAAACCTCATGAAGAACCTGAAATCCCCAATTATTTGGCGGGCGGAAATGCAAAATCCGGACCGAAAATAAAAAACGGAATGGTTTTTTGTTTGGAACCTATGATATGTCAAAAAGAGTCAAAACCTGTTATTCTGGATAACGGGTGGGATGTTGTCAGTACCGACGGTTTACGCGGTTCTCACTATGAGCACACTGTCGCAGTTGTTGACGGTAAAGCTGAAATTTTATCTCTTGCGTGAGAGTTAAAGTAAGAAATTTCTTTATAAAGGACTAAAATGGCTAAAGCAGATGTTATTGAAGTTGACGGCAAGATTATAGAGGCTTTGCCGAACGCAACTTTTCGTGTTGAATTAGAAAACGGACATGTTATACTGTGTCATATTGCAGGTAAAATGCGTATGCACTATATTAAAATACTTCCAGGAGACAAAGTGAAACTTGAGTTGACACCATACTCTTTGGACAAAGGGCGTATCACCTACCGATACAAATAGGCAAAAGAGGTCTCGGCCTCTTTTAAATTTTAAAAATTCCCGGCGTTTCTTAACTCACTTATTTCCGTTTCAACCATTTCATCAATCATTATCTTAAAGAGTTCAGAGATCATATTCGGATTGACATTGAGTTCAATCGCCTTTTTTCTTACTTTCTGCATAATATCATCAATTCGTTCCTGTGCCTTGACTTCTGCCACACTCTCTTTAAAACCGGCTGCCTGACGAATCAAATGGCTTCGTTCAGAAATCAGCTCAACAAGCTGTGTGTCAATTTTATCTACTTCGTCTCTGACTTCCTGCAGTGTATTACATTTTTTCATTTTTACTCCTTTTTCAAGTTTTGTTAACACTATTGTAACAATTTAAATATATAATCTTACTTGCGATTCTCCTTGTATATCTTTAACATGATTCATTATGGATATACCCCCATAGAGCCCATGACTAGTTGGGCTTTATTATCTTTTTTACTGCTTTGGGCAAATGTGCAAAAGGCATTTCAATATTTGTTTTTTCATTCTTTTCGAATTTTACAACATCAACTGTCATATATTCCTGATTAAAACGCAAAACTCTGTATTGTATATTGTCCTGTATGTATTGTATATTTTCTTTACTGAAATCATAAGTTCTTTTCTTTTTTGCCATTACTTTGCCTTGCTGTAAATACCGGTATCTTTGACCTCTATTTTGCCGTCATTTTGAAGTGCTGTCAAAGAACGCTTGAACTCTTTTTTACTCAGACCAAATACATCTTTTATCAGTCCTGCATCACTTTTGTAATTGTAGGGCATAATGCCTTTATTGTGTTGCAAAATATCAAAAACTTTCTGCGCAGAGTTTCCGTCTTTTTTACTGCCGGGACGTCTGAGTGTAAGGTCGATATTTCCGTCTTTTCGTACTGTTTTTACGTAAGCAGTTTTCTTGTCCCCGAGTTTAATTTCTTCAAATATTTCATTATGATAAATGAGTCCTTCATACTTGCCGTTAACAATGCATTTAAAACCTAGCGGTGTTTTAGAAATTACTAAAATCTCAGCCTCTTTGTTCTGTGCAAGGTCTTTGACTCTGCGATCAAAAAAATCACCGAGTTTTTCTGTGCCGACGAGTCTGTGTGTCCGTTCGTCATATATGATACGAATAAATCTTTTTTCGCCGATTTCAAAAGGTGTTTTTTGAAACATTTTAGGAACAAGCAAATCTTTTGGCAGTCCCCAGTCCATAAAAGCACCGAAAGGAGCCACATCCACAACTTCCAGGAGTGCAAAATCATCCAGCATTGCAAGAGGTCTGTCGGTAGTGGCTACCAGTCTGTCTTCTGAATCTGTATATAAAAAAACATCTACAAGTGTATTTTCGCACATATCATCTGTGACATATTGCCCGGGAAGAAGGACATCATTGCCGTCTTCGGCCATAAGGTACAGGCCGGGTGTTGTGTCTCTGTCGACACGCAGGGTATTTATTTTGCCCAGTTCAAGGTAAGGGCTGATCTCTTTTTTCATGGTAATTCCGTTGTATTAATATGGTGACATTATAGCATTAATTCTTCCCTCTTGTTTACATAATCCAGCATGAGAAATCAACAAATGCAGTGCTGACACCCGCCGGCACTGAAGGACCGGTTCCTAAGTTACTTCCTTTTACCGGAACCCGTACTTCAGTGCGGGCTGTGTGTCTTAAAAGTTAAAACTCAGAATACAGAAAAAATTTGAGAGTATGCATAACTTAGATGAAAATGTAAAATTCTCATAGTATTTATGAATAAGAGTAGAACAAGTTAACCGTGATATTATTGCATAAAAACTTAACAAGGATATAATATGTTTAAAATAATAGTAGATAGAGAATGTGGCTGTTTTAAAAGAAGCAATCTTCAAAGCAGTACGGAAGTGGAATCAAAAGACGAGGCGTTGATGAAGTCATTGGAGATGGTCAACCATATGAATGATGAATTCTGCGGCAAACACAAGTTTAAAGTTGAAGAGGCTGACAATACTTTTATAATCAAAATGCAGTAAAAGTTACGTATTTTCGGAACCTAGGTTTTAACCTAGGCGTTAGGCTTGAAAGACGCAAGCCCGCACTGAAGTACGGGTTCCAAAAAAGCTACTGAACTTTATTGCATTTGTATTGCAGTACCGGTTCTGAAAAATCTCTTTTTTTAAAGCAATGCTACAATTTTTTTCCAAAAACCAATACTTGAAAATATCTCCCTCCCCAAATCAAAAAGAGCAAGAGCCAGGCAGTAAAAGAGATGTCAAATAAAAACCCAAGCCCCCATCCGAAAGCTATGTTCATGCTGTATAAAGCACGGAGCAGCACAACCAACTGAATTGACAGAAATATTTTAGTTGCCAGTTTGTCTGCCTGTGGCGGTTGTCCCGAATGACCGAGTGTCACACGTGTTCCAAAACCTATAAGCAGTGTTGTTAAAAAACCTATGGACAACAGGTGCACATTTAAAAAGAAAAAAGAGGTGTCTAAAAATATTTCAGCACCCAGACTGAGGGCTGAGAGAAAAAACGATACCGGCAGCCAAAAGAGTGCAAGGTGCAGGACCCATAGAATAGGAGGGGATTGCAAAGGGTGAAGCTCCCAGCGTTTAAACTCAAAAAACATATACACTGCGAGCAGCAGATCTACAATGATTTGTACACTTTTGATATCTGCAGAAGCAAAGATACTCTTTAAAACAAACAAAACAAAAACAATTTTGACAAAATTTTCATTTTTGCTTGCAAAAGAGTGGGAGAAAAAAGGAATCATTCTCTGTCCTACACTAAAAGCAAGAAAAATCAGGTACATGTAAAAAGAGAAAGTGATGGCAACCGGTAAAATTTCCGGTATGAATAAAGAGAGTATAAAAAGAAAATTACCAAAGAGTCCAAAGTAGTTTGCATTGAGTATCCAAAATGAGTCTGACTTGTCCGCCGCCAATCCTGTTTCATAAATGTTTTTTAGTTTCAATACTATAAAAATCTGCGCTGTCAGACTGATAATCATCGCGCCGAGTAAAAGGATTTCAGAGCTGAAAATACCGACAAGAAAAAGCAGTGATGCAAATGTGTTTGCATAGAAAATATTGGCATAGTATTTTTTTGCTATCACCTGTGTCTGGTTAAAACGCGGAAAAGTTGTAAATAAAAACCCTGTGAAAAAGTTTGTAAAAACCAAAAATATCAAAGAATAGCTGTGAAAGAGCAAGAGCGTTACATGTAAGGAGAGTATGCCTTTGTACTGTAATGCAAAAATGAGCATCATAATGATTGCATTGAGTATTCCAAGAAGAAAAAAGGGTTGATGCGGTTGTGATAAAAAATAGTTTTCTTTTGTCTGCATAATGCTACCGTCCTATAAGTAAAATTCCTGACCAAGTTTTTTGCAGTATGCTCCAAGCATAGCGCGTTCAAAGTCATTGTTTGTAGAGTATTGATACCCAAATGTTTTAGCCCACATGTGATGCTCTTCCATACAGAGATAAAAAAAGACCCTCTCTTTTGTCGCCCCGCAGGAAGTGCCCTTGGGGTGCCATGGTGCAAAACTTTCATAGGCATGCTTGAACATTTCAACTTTTGTCGCATCAGGATACGATGTCTTTCCGCTTGCATCTTCATGCGGGATTTGCGTAATCTTACTTCTGAATTCACGCTCACGCAACTGTTTTATGACCGGCTTTATAAAGGTAAGCGTCCCGAAACTGACAAGGGCGACCTCTTGTGGAGAGAATTTTAGTATAAGTTCTTCATATACTTCTTGATATTCGTCAAGATACCCTTCATATTCGACAATAGGATGAAAATGGAAGCCGACTTTAACCCCTTTGTCCGCCATTTTTCGAGCGGCTGCTATACGTTTTGCAAGTGAAGCGGTTAGATGCTCTTCGTTGTCTATAATGGTCTGGGTATTGAGACTCCAGGTGCAGAGTATGTTTTTGGGCACTTCATTTTCAAGCAGATATTTTATATTGTCCGATTTTGTTTTAAATTCTAAAATGACATTGGGATTTTTTCTTGCAAAGGCAAAAAGAGCATCCAAAACACCCTCACGGTTGCCAAACATAAGCGAATCTGATGCCTGACCGGTTCCGATATGGTAGGTTTTGTTTGGATCAAGTTGCAGATTTAAGAGTTTGTCCGCAAAACTGCTGTCAAAGGTAATGGTATTTTGGTTGTAAAAGCTTTGAATAGAACAATAAGAACAGTCAAAACCGCAGCTCTCCACCGCATCAAGTGTTAAAAGATTACAGCAGCGTGTCTTTTCGCTTGCTACCGGACACAAACCAAGTCCAAAACCCTCTTTTGGTACTGTTTTAAAGGTATATTTTTGTTCTTGGGGGATATTCTTGAGAGTAAAGTTTTTATAGGAATTTGGTTTGTTGCGTATGTTTTCATAGGCTTTTTTAAGCCTGGAGAAAACAACTTTTCTTTGGGGATGTTCGGGAAATATTGCAGTGATTCTTTTTTCATCCCACATCCCCAAATCTCGCGCGAAATTGATTATCTGTTTGATTTCCTGATAGGAAAATTTATACTCAAAGGATTTCTCTCTGATAAACTCCTGTTCATGTTTGGGGAGTTTATTAAAAAAACTGTTTTCTATAGCGTTTGTAAATTTTTCTGCGTATGAATTCATAAAAGAATTCTAGCAGAAAAAATTGATTATTTTATAGGGATAAGTCTTGCTTTTGGTTTTTTAACTTCTGTTTTAGGAATAGTGACGGTTAAAATACCGTTTTCAAATTTTGTTGCGAGTTTGCTTTCGTCAATATTTTCAGGCAATTGAATAGATTTTTGAAACTCACCGTAAAAAATCTCTTTTTTGACAAAATCTTTTGATTTCTCTTCTTTGGACTCTTTTTTTTCACCTTTTAGAGTCAGAATCTTATTCTCATCAATAGAAAGTTTAATATTTTTTTTGTCAACTCCCGCCAGATCAAATTTTAAGACTATTTTGTCTTTTGCATCCTGAATGTCCGTTCTTGGATAACTGAAATTATTTAATGCCGAACTGCTCAAGTGGGACTCTATCAAAGAGTTGAAATATTGGTTCATTCTTGCAAAATCAGCATCATAGGGATTCATCGCATCCATACTCGCGAATGCAGATCCGGCCAGTAAAGATGAAAGCAACAGACTGCTTACTAGTTTTTTCATAGCTAACTCCTTGTGTCAGCACCCCTTGTTATTGGATGCTGATGTTTTTTGTCTTTTTGGATTCGAGTTTTTCAAGAGTCAGATAGAGTCTTCCGTCTTCAAATTTTGCCTGAATTTTATCTCTGTCTATATTGTCAGGCAGGATAAAACTTCTTGAGATGACGCCAAAATTTGATTCGCAAAGATAGTAATCATCCTCTTTGACCTCATTTTTAAATTTTCTGACCGCTGTCACAGTCAGATAGTCATCTTCGACTTTTAATTCTATATCTTCTTTTTTAACACCTGGTAAATCAACTTCGATTGTGAAGGTGTCATTGTGATGTTTTGCAAGGTTTGCCAGAGGAAGGTGCGATGCTACATTGTGAAATGTATCTTTGACAACTTCCAAACCTTTTTCAACTTTCTCTTCCGCTTTTTCCACTAACTCTTTTGATGTTTGTACGATATCCATGATAATCCTCCTTACTCGATTTCAATTTTTTTCGTTGTGTCTTTTTCAACTTTTAATTTTGGTATAGTGATTTCTACCACGCCGTTTTCACCTGTAGCACGGATATTTTCATTGTCTACTTTTTCAGGGAGCGTAAAACTTCTTGAAAAAGTACCGTAGGCACTCTCTATTCTGTAGTAGTCCTCTTTTTCTTCTTCTTTTTTGACTTCTCTTTTGCCTTTGATTGTCAAGATGTTTTTATCCACACTGATTTCCACATCTTCTTTTTTTATACCAGGCAGGTCAAGCTCAATGTAATAGGCATCGTCTCCCTCTCTGGTATTTACAGCGGGAATAAAGTCAAAAACCTCTCTTGGCTCTTCGCTGTTTTGTGTTTCCAATGCATTAAAAAATTCATTTATCAAATCAAATCTTCTTGCAGTATTTATCGGATTTCTATGTCTTGTTACTAACATTGTTCACTCCTTCAGTTTTAATTGAAGAAATGATAGTCTGTTTTTAAAAAGTATTTTGCTACTTAAGTAGCATTTGGGAGGTTTTGTCCAAAAGTTTTTGAAGATTCTTTACTTTTATGTTGCGTCTGCTGGTTTCTATAATGTCGTCGGCTTTGAGCTGTTTGATGCTTCTCTCTATCACATGTCGGACCGTTCCGAGCAGTTTTGCTATTTCGCTGTTGGAGAGATTTTGCAGGAGTTGGTAGCGAAATCTGTGATTTGGGTTTAAATTCTGTACCAAGAGGTTCAAAAAGCGCTCTTTTGTATCATACAGGGCAAGTTCGGTTGCCAGTTCTTCTGTGTATCGCATATGTGCAGCGAGATAGGGAAAGAATTTTTTGTTAAAAGTGGCATCATGCTCAAGCCAGTAGCGGACTCTTTCAATGGGAAGACGTAAAATATTTGCGTCTTCGATAACCTCATAGATAACCTCATGAGGTTTGCCGTCAAGCAGGGAAATGACATCAAACATATCTCCGCGCTTATAGATGAAGAGGGTCTGTTCTTTGTTAGTCTGAAAGTTAATTTGATATGTCTTGACCCTGCCGTTAACGACTATATAGAAATATTTGAGCAGATCATCGGGATAAAAAGGGGAGGACCCTTTTTCATACTCAAAAGGTTTGGCATATCGGAAAAACTCTTCTTCAAAAGTTTTGTTTGTATTGTCCAAAAGTTCTAATTGTGTTGAATTGTTTTGCATGAGGAAATTGTATCATATTTTCATGACTGATGTTGTAAAAAGTGCAACACATCAACGGCATTTCCCTCAAAAACAACAGGCAAGGGACTTTTTTTGATTTGGTAGTCATACATCGGGTCATAATATTTTTCCAAAAGCAGGGCAATCCACTCCAAATAGAATGTTTTTGCCTCTGCCTGGGTATCTTGGGAATAGGCTTTGTCAAAGAGTTGTGCAAGTTGTCTATAAAGCTGGTCACCCAGACGTTTTTGGATTCTTTTGAGTCCTGATTGCACATTCTGTGCCCATTTGTCCGAACCTTCTTCTCCGTATTGTAATGCATACTCTTTGAGTGCGCCAAGGACATACTCTTCATAGGTTATGAGTGCGCGAACCTCAATCGGAGTCTGTAACAATACAAGCTCTCCCTGCATAAAATTATCATATACGGGTTTTGGGATAAATGTTCTGCCGATATTATGGCTTTCATGCTCCAAAACAAGGTGGGTAAAATTTTTATGATGAAACTGTATGAGTCTGTAGGCAAGGTTGTTCTCAAAATCAATCTGTGAAGGCTGTGCATTGACAAAACTGCCAAAGGAAGAACCCCGATGATGCGCAACACCTTCAAGATCAATGGCATTTTGCAGTTTGTTCAAAAGAATGGTTTTTCCCGAGCCTGTTCTGCCTCCCAAAATGAGGGTGGGTGTTGCCGCACTGATGTGTTCACTCTGTTGCATCAAAAAATTGCGAAAAGCCTTGTATCCGCCTTTGAGCCTGGTAATGTCAATATTGCTCTCTTTGAGCCACTCCTGTGCAATCCCTGAGCGTTGACCTCCCCTGAAACAGTAAAGCTTTGCCTCGGGATTTTTCTTGAGGTAGTCCTGCCAGAGGCGGACTCTTTTCTCTTTTCCCTCATTTTGAATAAGAGACTCGGCCAGCTTTATGGCTGCGCCATTTCCGGCCTCTTTGTACCGTATGCCGACAAGTCTGCGTTCTTCATCATCAAGTATAGGCAGGTTTGTGGCATTGATAAACCTCCCTTTTTCAAACTCAACAGGGGCGCGGACATCAAGCAGAGGTGTTTCATTGAGAACAATAGACAAAAAATCATCTGTTACATTTGTAATATTACCGGACAAAGTCAGACTACCTCTACAAGATGTTTGCCTACTTTACATGTAAAGCCGATTGGTTTTAAGTCAAGTCCCGCATTTTTTGTAAGTGCCAAAAAGGCTTCTTTGGTATCTTTTCTTACCACACACAGCAGTCCACCGGAGGTTTGTGCGTCACATAAAATGTCCTGCTGTTCCTGTGTCATCGGAGAGATTTTATTTCCGTAACTCTCAAAGTTTCTGTGTGTGCCTCCCGGAACACAGCCCATCTCCAGATACTTTTTGACATTTTTGAGTGTCGGTACTTTTTCAAACTCTATAACGGCGCCGATATTGCTTCCCTCGCATATTTCGCTCAAGTGCCCAAGCAGACCGAAACCTGTCACATCGGTAAGCGCGGTTACGCCCTCTAATGCCGAAATTTCTGCGCCGATTTTGTTCAGGGTACACATGGCTTCTACGGCAATATCTATGTCACCCTCGGCAATTTTTCCCTGTTTTTGTGCCGTTGTCAGTATGCCTATACCCAGCGGTTTTGTAAGGTAGAGTTCGCAATCAATTTCGGCAGTATCGTTACGTTTAAGATGTTCATTTTTTGCTATACCGGTGACCGCAAGTCCAAATATAGGCTCGGGAGAATCTATACTGTGTCCGCCGGCAAGCGGAATACCCGCTTCTTCACAAACAGAGCGACCGCCGTCAATGACTTCGCGTGCCACATCCGCATCAAGTTTGTCAATCGGCCAGCCGAAGATGGAAATTGCCATCAGCGGTTTGCCGCCCATGGCATAAATATCACTGATGGCATTGGTGGCTGCTATGCGTCCGAAGGTAAAAGGATCATCAACGATAGGCATAAAAAAATCGGTCGTGCTTAAAACAGAAGTCCCGTTGCCCAAATCAAAGGCCGCCGCATCATCTTTTGAGGAATTGCCGACAAGCAAATCGGGGTAAGCAACAGTCTCTCTTGAAGTTGTTAAAATAGTATCAAGCAGTTTGGGTGAAATTTTACAGCCGCAACCCGCCCCGTGACTGTATTGTGTAAGTTTTATATCTTTCATAATGTATAATGTCCTAAATAAATTTTCATATACTAGTCCCCTTTGGCTAAAAGAGAGGTTAAGTAACTTTGACTTTAGTCTTTAAAGACACAAAGCCCGCACTGAAGTACGGGTTCCGAGAATTGGCAGTTTTTTTGGAACGCGGACTTCAGTCCGGGCTGAGAGTGGCAAGATTATTGCAACAGCCGGCACTGAAGTACCGGTTCCGAGAAAGCATTAATTTTCTTAACTGAATGATACTATCGGAACCCGTACTTTCTATGCTAAAGCATGACTTAGAAAAAAACTAAATTTTTTTCTGCAGTGCGGGCCTTAGGCTTAAAAGTTACATAAAACAACAAGGAAAAAAATGCAAAAGAACATAAAACATATTGTCCTGGATTATAACGGAACTATCGCAAAAGACGGTATTTTGAAAGATGAGGTAAAAAAACTTCTGCCGCTTTTGGCACAAACATATACCTTACATGTAATCACCGCAGATACCTTCGGCAGTGTAAAAGATGAGCTTAAAGAGTACGCGTTACATGTAAAGGTGTTGGAGGGTGACAATCATACTGCAGAAAAAGAGGCATATATTTCAGCCTTACGTGCAAAGGAGTGTGCGGCTGTGGGTAACGGAAACAACGATATGAAAATGTTGCAAAAAGTGCAGATAGGGATTTGTGTGCTTGGTGATGAGGGGTGCAGTACAAAAAGTCTGCTCGCTTCAGATATAGTCTGTAAGTCTATCTCCGAAGCACTTGAACTGTTTTTGTACCCAAAAAGATTAGTAGCGACGCTTAGAGTATAAATTCTACCACTTCATCAAACGGCAGTCTGATTTTTTCGGGCTGCGGATTGAGTCTGTAGCCAAAAGGAAGCACCATGGCGAGTTGAAATTTTTTAGGTTCAAGTCCTAAAATATCTTCAACTTTTTCCTTTTCAAAACCCTCTATCGGGCAGGAATCTATGCCGATGTATGCAGCACCGGTCATCATGTTTGCCGCGGCAATGTAGGTCTGCCTTGCCGTCCAGCAGTAAATATTTTCATCACTGCTGAGCGTTTTTTGTAAATGTTTTGCATATAGATCCATATACATGTCAAGTGATTCTTGCGGCATATCACGTCTTGCAAATCTTTTCTCAACTTCGCCCGATTCTGGTTTGACACTCTCTATGCCGGCAAGGACAATGACAAGATGAGAGCATGAAGTGACTTGCACCTGATCCCAGCATGCCGGTCTGAGTTTGGCTTTTAGCGCTTCGTTTGTAATGACTAGAAATTTCCAGGCTTCCATACCGAAAGAGGAGGGTGATTTGCGTCCACACTCGAGTATAAAACGCATATCTTCCTCGCTTATTTTTTTTGTTTCATCAAAAATTTTACACGCATGGCGAAAGTTCATCGCATCCATAAATTTGTTTTGCATTTTTTGTCCTTTAAATATGTCAAATTGCCATAAATTATAAGGCAGTTTTGTAAATATCTTATAATCATAGCAGAAAAATCAGGAGTGGGATGATGATTTTAGGAAAATGTCCATATTGTGATGACGGAGAGATTGAGGTTCGTGACAAAGAGGTCCGAGGCAAAAAGGTAAAACTCTATGCCTGTTCAAACGCCCACTGGCAGACAGAAGACGGAGAGATGTTTGAAGTGACATCGGCGTCTACATGCAGCTTCAGAATCTGGCAGAACTCTTTGGCAAAATACGGCAAATGGCTGGGTTACAAGGAGGTCAGGGAACTTTTGAGTGAGGGTGAACTTGAAGTGGAACTGCTGAGTAAAAAATACGGCAAAAAGATTTACTATACAAAAAACATAATTTTGAATGAAGAGTATGGTGTAAGTGTACTTTGGGATTAGTTTGGCTAGAATTAAACTATGTTAGAACAGTATAAAGAAGCGATTGAAAAAAGCAATATTATTTCCAAAACCGACGTAAACGGCATCATTACTTTTGTCAATGAGGAGTTTTGCAAAATTTCCGGCTATTCAAAAGAGGAGCTTATAGGAAAAAACCACAATATTGTCAGACATCCTGATGTTGCAACCTCTGTGTTTAAGAAGTTGTGGGAGATAATCAAGGCAAAAAAAACATACAAGGCTACGGTCAAAAACAGAGCAAAAGACGGGACAACTTTTTATGTCAATACCACCGTCATTCCCATCCTTGACAAAGACAACAATATTGAAGAGTTTGTGGCGATTCGTTATGATGTTACAAAAGAGGTGTTTTACAAAAAGAGTCTCGAGCAAAAAGAAAAAGAGCTGCAGGAACTCAATGAAAATCTTGAAAAAAGGGTGCAGGAGAAGACACAGGAACTCAAAGAACTCAATGAAACGCTTGAGCTTCGGGTGCAAGAAGAGATAGCCAAAAACGAACAAAAGCAAAAAGTGATGTTTTGGCAGTCACGGCTTGCAAGTCTGGGCGAAATGCTTGCAAACATAGCCCATCAGTGGAGACAACCGCTCACAGAACTCAGTCTGACACTCTTTAGTCTAAAAAAAGCAGCGCTGAACAACGAGGAAGAGGAGGTGCAGAATCTGTATGATGAGAGCAAGGCGATTATACAGAATATGTCGATAACGATTGATGATTTTACCAACTTTTTCAAACCGACAAAGCAGAAACACTATTTTAAAATAGCAGACAGCATCAATGAATCATTAAACATTTTAGAAAAAATTATAATCAAAGAGATGATCAGTGTGCATACCGAGTTTGAAGATGTGGAAATTTTAGGCATTTCAAATGAGCTGACACAGGTGATTATCAATCTAATCCAAAATTCAAAAGATGCTTTTTTGCAGTCGTCTGTTTTGATCAAAGAGATATATATACGTGTAAAAAAAGAAAAAGATTTTGCACTTATAGAGTTTAGTGACAATGCCGGCGGTATTAAAGAAAAAGAGATATATAAAATTTTTGAACCCTATTTTACGACCAAGCACTCCTCCTCGGGTACAGGGCTTGGGCTGTTTATGTCAAGAATGATTTGTGAACAGGGTTTGAACGGTTCCATAGATGTAAAATCCAAAAACGGCTCTACAACCTTCAGTATAAAAATCCCACTGCAAAACAGAGAGAAAAGAGAATGAGAAATAAATTTTTAAAAAGTCTGAAAGTTTTATTTGTTGAAGATGAAGAAAAACTTTCACTGTTACTGAAAAATGCTATCGGAGATCATTTTCACAGTTTTTTACTGGCAAAAGACGGTGATGAGGGCTTACATATATACAAGAAGGTTTTTCCGGATATCGTGATCACCGATATTATGATGCCAAACAAAAGCGGACTGGAAATGGCGCAGGAGATAAAACGCATAAATCCACAGAGTAAAATTATAATACTGAGTGCTTTTAGTGATGTGGAAAAATTGTTGGGTGCGATAGATACCGGGGTAGTCAAATACTTTATAAAACCTTTTGATCCGGATGAGGTTTTACAGTATATCCTCTCGCTAGAAGCAAGCATCGGCAAAAAGCTTTTAAATTTTTTGGACGGATTTGTATTTAATAAAACTACCAACAGTCTCTACAAAAACAACAGATATATCGCACTTTCAAAAAAGGAACTTCTGTTTTTACAGGCCTTAGTCAAAAACTATGAGGAGAACCGAGGCGTTTTGGAATATGCAGCAATCAAAAATATGATTTGGAAAGAAGATGTAAGTGATGAAAGATTAAGAACATTTATAAGGCGCTTTAGAGAAAAAACTTCCAAAGAGTTCCTTATAAATGTAAAAGGACTGGGCTATCAGATAGCGTCTAGTCAATAGCCTCGGATTAATTCTGACCCGGATGGTATGGTCTTGCTATAGCCGGTTTTTTTACTTCTTTTTTGTCGTAGTGTACTGTGTCCTGTGCCTGTAGTGCAACCATTGCCAATGTAAATGTAAGTATAACTTTTGTCATGATATTTCCTTGTTAAGAGTATACAAATACTCAGTTTTTTTAAATAAGACAATTTTTGTCTGATTTAAATTTCACAGAATGATAACTTATAAACGGCAGTAAAAAATTGATTTACGTCAAGAAAAAGGAATTTATCTCCAAATTACAGGAAAATTGCTTCTTAAGAGAGATTTGTTGAAAGGTTTTGAAGGTTTTTGCACTCCGCCTACAGTGCTTTTTGTCTCGACAAACTCCTGAATATAATAGGCATTCGTGTAGCCTCTTGTCTTTAAATCTGAGAGAATACAGTTGATGTCATCTTCAGTGAGCAAATCGGTATGGAGTGTGGTTCTGACTTCAAAATCAATACCACTGCGGATAAGCAGATCAAGTGTTTGGCTGAATTCATGAAATTTGCCGGAGTGTGTCACAGGTGTAAATTTATATTCCGGGGCTTTATAGTCCAGCGCGACATAATCAAGCAGGTTCAGACCGAGGAGTTCCTTTACATGTAAAGGGTTTGTACCGTTGGTGTCAAGTTTGATTGAAAATCCGAGCTTTTTGATTGCTTTGCAAAAATCAGTGAGGGCATAGGAAGAGGCTTCTCCGCCTGAGAGGACGACAGCATCAAGCAAAGAAACTCTTGTCTGTAAAAACTTCAGCACATCTTCCATACTGTAGCTGCCTTCTTTTGCAAAGACTATCTCTTTGTTGTAGCAAAAATCACAGCGCATATTGCACCCGCCAAACCATACGATGCAGGCTAGATGGTCAGGATAGTCCAGATGGGTAAACTTTGTGATATCATAAATGCATTTTTTACTCTTTAAACTGTTTGCGTTGTCTGTGCTCACCTGTTTTTCCTATGTTAAAACTCTCAACAGGTCGATGATAACCCATAACGCGTGTATATACTATACATTTTTGTCTCTGTTCTTTGACTATATCTAATATTTCATTTTTACTCATGATGCTTCCTTTTTTTTTGTTTTCATACTTTTCAATGCCATTAATTCTCTTAACTTAATGACATTGTTCATATTCTTGTATCAGTTCGTCGTCACATTTTGGACAGTATTCGTGTTCTCCGGAGAGATAGCCGTGTTTTGGACAAATGGAAAAAAGCGGTGTGACTGTAATATAGGGCAGTCTGAAATTTGTAATGACATTTTTGACCAGCCTGCGGCAGGCTTCGGTTGAGCTCAGACGCTCCTGCATGTAAAGGTGCAAAACGGTGCCTCCGGTGTATTTTGTCTGCAGTTCATCCTGCAGGGTCAGTGCCTCAAAAGGGTCATCGGTAAGCCCTACAGGAATCTGTGAAGAGTTGGTATAGTAGATGTTTTCATCCATACCGGCCTGTATGATTTTGTCACCGTATCTTTTTTTGTCTTCTTTGGCAAAGCGGTAGGTTGTTCCCTCCGCCGGTGTGGCTTCAAGGTTGTAAAGATTGCCTGTTTCCTCCTGAAACTCGACCATTCTTTTTCTTATGTGGTCTAATATCTCAGTGGCAAAGTCAATGCCCTGTGTGGAACTGATGTCATAGGCGCCTCCGGTAAAATTCAAAATCATTTCATTCATTCCGTTGACCCCGATGGTAGAAAAGTGGTTTCTAAACCCGGGCAGATATCTTTTAGTGTAGGGAAAAAGTCCCTTGTCATACATTTCCTGAATAAAAACACGCTTTTTCTCCAATGTAGACTTTGCATACTCCATGAGTTCATCAAGACGCTGCAGGAGTGATTCCATATTGCCTTTGTGCAAAAAGCCGAGCCTTGCCATATTTATAGTGACAACCCCTATACTGCCTGTCATTTCCGCACTGCCAAAAAGACCACCGCCTCGTTTAAGCAATTCTCTTAAATCAAGCTGTAGTCTGCAGCACATACTTCTGACATGCCCCGGTTTGTAGGCTGCCTCATTGGCTATGAGTTCTCCATTTTTGTCACGTTTGTATTGGCTTCCTATAAAATTTTGAAAGTAAGAAGAGCCGATTTTTGCTGTATTTTCAAACAGCAGGTCGGTATTTTCACCGTACCAGTCAAAATCTTCTGTGATATTGACGGTAGGTATAGGAAATGTAAAAGGCTGACCGGTTTTGTCTCCCTCTGTCATAACCTCATAGTAAGCTTTGTTGATGATGTGCATCTCTTTTTGAAAATGTTTATAGGTCATTTCTGTGAGGGATGAAACTCCCCTCTGCAGTGCTTTGAATCTTAACCCGGTATCTGAAATATTTTTAAAAAGATGCTCCTGCTTACATGTTGGAATCTGATCCTTCAAATCATCAGGAACGTTCCAATCTATAGTGATATTTGTAAAAGGTGATTGTCCCCATCGAGCGGGTACGTTTAGGTTATATATGAAACTGCGAATATTTTTTTTTACCTCCTTGTATGAAAGTTGATCTTTGAAAAGATAAGGCGCCAGATAGGTGTCAAAAGACGAAAAGGCCTGTGCGCCGGCCCATTCACTCTGCAAAATTCCTAAAAAGTTCGCCATCTGCCCAAGCGCTTCTCTGAAATGCCTTGGCGCATCGCTTTCCACTCTTCCTCTTACTCCGTTAAACCCTTCATCCAGAAGAACCCTCAGACTCCAGCCGGCACAATATCCGGTCAAACAGTCCAAATCGTGTATGTGATAGTCCCCGTTTCTATGCGCATACCCCTCTTCTTTTGAGTAAATTTTGTCAAGCCAGTAATTTGCAATAACCTTTCCTGCCGTATTGTTCACAAGACCGGCACTTGAATAGCCTGTATTTGAATTTGCTTTTATTCTCCAGTCACTTCCGCTGATATACTCTTCTATAGTCTGTGTCGAATGGATATAGGTAGTGTCGTCTTCAATAATTTTCTCTCTTTGAAGTTTATGAAGATGTCTGTAGAGTATAAAAGAGCGCATAACATCGAAATATTTTGCTTTGTACAGCTCTTGTTCTATAATATCCTGTATATCCTCAACAGCAACAACCCGTTTTGCATCAAGCCTTTGAATGACTTTGATATATACCGTCTCGTCAAAATCTACATTTTCACTTAAAAAAGCTTTTTTGATGGCATCTTCTATCTTATAAGAGAAAAACTGTTTGTATGAACCGTCTCTT
This sequence comes from Sulfurimonas sp. SWIR-19, assembly GCF_020410885.1. Classification (GTDB taxonomy): domain Bacteria; phylum Campylobacterota; class Campylobacteria; order Campylobacterales; family Sulfurimonadaceae; genus Sulfurimonas; species Sulfurimonas sediminis. The sequence continues at coordinate 240,054 of NZ_CP084578.1, forward strand.
TTTAAAATATATTCTACCATCTGTTGTTTTCCTTCTTAAGTGATATCGACAGTTTATAAAAACCGGCGTTAAAAATCACTAATAAAATTTGTCACTTTTGTGTCATCTTTGATAGGGTTTTGGAACAGAATTTATGTTAAATTAGTATAAGTTAGTGTAAAATATAAAATATAAAATTAGGGAGAGTTTAAATATGAAAGGCATTATATTGGCAGGAGGGAGTGGTACAAGATTGTACCCAATTACAAAAGGTGTCTCTAAGCAGTTGGTGCCAATTTATGATAAACCGATGATTTATTACCCGCTCTCTATTTTGATGTTGGCCGGTATCAGGGAAGTTCTTATTATCTCAACGCCAACGGATTTACCAAGGTTTGAGGAGCTCTTAGGCAGTGGTTCAGATATTGGTATGCAGTTTAGCTATAAAGTGCAACCTTCGCCCGATGGTCTTGCTCAGGCTTTTTTACTCGGAGAAGAGTTTATTGGTACTTCTGATGTGTGTCTTATTTTGGGTGACAATATTTTTTATGGACATGGTTTGTCAAAATTACTTGCAGAAAGTGTTGTCAATGCAAAAGAGAAGAATAAGGCCACAGTCTATGGTTATTATGTAAACGACCCTGAACGCTATGGAGTGGCAGAGTTTGACGAAAATGGAGAAGTCGTTTCTATAGAAGAAAAACCAAGTAACCCTAAAAGTAATTATGCTGTGGTTGGACTCTATTTTTATCCGAATGATGTAGTCAAAAAAGCAAAAAATGTAAAACCGAGCGATAGAGGGGAATTAGAAATCACAACTTTAAATCAAGAGTATTTAAATGAAAAAAGATTGAGAGTGAAACTGATGGGAAGAGGTTATGCTTGGCTAGATACCGGTACACATGAGAGTTTATTGGAAGCGAGCATGTTTATTCAGACTATTGAAAAAAGACAAGGGCTTAAAGTGGCCTGTATTGAAGAAATTGCACATGAAATGGGTTATATAACTGCTGAAAAACTGATAGAACTGGCACAACCTTTAAAGAAAAATGGGTATGGACAATATTTATTAAGAAGAGCAGAAGAAGGAATAGTGCAAAGATGAACTTCATAAGAACAGAAATACCTGATGTGGTTATAATAGAACCGGAAGTGCATGGAGATGAAAGAGGCTACTTCGTAGAAACATTCCGGGCTGACAAGCTGGAAGAGTTTTTGGGATATAAAATAAATTTTTGCCAAGACAATGAATCTAAAAGCTCCCGCGGTGTTTTACGAGGGCTGCACTACCAACTGGCTCCTGCAGCACAAACAAAGCTTGTCAGAGTCATTCAGGGGCGAGTTTTGGATGTTGCGGTTGACATCAGAAAAGGAAGTCCTACTTTCGGTAAACATGTAAGTGTAGAACTCAGCGGTGATAACAAACGCCAACTTTTAGTCCCTCGCGGCTTTGCCCATGCTTTTGTCGTTTTAGAAGATGATACTGTATTTGCATACAAGGTAGATAATTACTATTCACCCCAAAATGACAGAGGGATTCTTTTTAGTGATGAAGCCTTCGGTATTGACTGGAAAATGCCGCTTGATGAGCTGAAACTCTCAGCAAAAGACAAGGTACAGCCTAAGCTTTGCGAAACAAAAGACATTTTTGATTATAGTGTAAATTATTATGAATAATATTTTAATTACAGGCGCGAATGGTCAACTGGGCTCTGAACTGAGACTGTTAAACAGTAAATTTTTAGTCTCAAACTATAGATGTTTTTTTACTACTGCAAAAGATTTGGACATCACAGATTTTGAAAAAGTAAAAGAGTTTATAAGGTCAAAAAATATAAAGATTATTATCAATGCAGCAGCCTATACCGCTGTTGATAAAGCAGAAGAAGATAAAGAAAATGCAGACAGTGTAAACCATTTGGCTGTAAAATATCTTGCCCAGATTTCCAAAGAACATAATATCAGACTCATTCATATTTCAACAGATTATGTTTTTGATGGGAAAAATTACAGACCTTATGTGGAAGATGATGTCACAAATCCAACCGGTGTTTATGGAGCTACAAAACTTGCAGGTGAAAATGCCATGCGTGCAATCAATCCAAAAAATTCCATAATCATAAGAACATCCTGGGTATATAGTTCGTTTGGCAATAACTTTGTAAAAACTATGCTGCGTTTAGGCAAAGAGAGAGATGCCCTTGGTGTAATATTTGATCAGGTAGGCACGCCTACTTATGCAAAAGATTTGGCACAGGTTATTTTAAACATCATCGGAGCCGATACTTCAGTGCCGGCTAACAGTACAACAAATGCAGTGCAAATTTATAACTACTCCAATGAAGGAGTATTGAGCTGGTATGATTTTGCAAAAGAGATTATGAGAATGGCAAATCTTGATTGTAAAATCAGCCCAATCGAGACAAAAGAGTATCCGACGCCTGCAAAAAGGCCACACTACTCACTGCTGAACAAAGCAAAAATAAAAAAAGATTTTAATATAGAAATTCCTTACTGGAAAGAGAGTTTGGATGAATGTTTAAGAATTATGGGAGAAAGAAAATAATATGTTTGATAACGATAAAAAAACAATTTTAGTAACAGGCTGTGCAGGCTTTATAGGAAGTAACTTTGTTCCTTACTTTATAGATAAATATGAAAAATATAATATAGTAAATCTTGATCTTCTTACGTATGCCGGAGATTTAGACAATCTAAAAGAGTGCGAAAATAACCCACGATATAAATTTATAAAAGGTGACATCTGTAACCGTGAACTCATTGAGTTTATATTTGACGAGTATGACATCAGAGGTGTTATTCACTTTGCGGCAGAGTCACATGTAGATAACTCCATTAAAAACCCGGGTATATTTATAGAGACAAATGTGAACGGAACTTTTACTCTTTTGGATGTAGCCTATAAGCACTGGATGGAAAAACCATTTAAATATAAAGAAAAATACGGAACCGAGGTTTTAACCTCGGCTGAGAACGCTAATAAAAATCATTTTCCAAGATTTCACCACATAAGCACAGATGAAGTCTATGGTACTTTAAATGAGACAGACCTCTTCACAGAAGAGACACCTTATGCTCCAAACTCTCCCTACTCGGCATCAAAAGCAAGTAGCGATATGATAGTGCGAAGCTATCAAGAGACATACGGACTAAACACTGTCATAACAAACTGTTCAAACAACTATGGACCAAAACAGCATGATGAAAAACTCATTCCTACTATCATCAGAAAAGCATTGGCAGGTGAGCCTATCCCTATCTATGGAGATGGAAAAAACATAAGAGACTGGCTCTATGTACTTGACCACTGTAAAGGGATAGACTTGGTGTACCATACAGGAAAAGAGGGTAATGTTTATAACATTGGCGGAAGAAACGAGAGAACGAATCTTCAAATAGTAGATACCATTACAAGTATACTTGATGAAAAAGTGCCACCAAACAAGAGAATTGGCAAAGAGAGTTATAAAGAACTTATAACTTTTGTAGAAGACAGAGCCGGGCACGACAGACGCTATGCTATAGATGCTACCAAGATAGAAAATGAACTTGGCTGGAAAGCGGATGAGAATTTTAATTCTGGTATAATTCGGACAATAAATTGGTACCTAAAGAGATATGATGATAACTAAAGAGAAACTAAACCATCTAAAACAACTGGAAACAGAATCAATCCACATTTTACGTGAAGTAGCGGCAGAATTTTCTAGCCCTGTAATGATGTACAGTGTAGGAAAAGACAGCTCTGTGATGCTGCATCTCGCCATGAAAGCTTTTGCTCCTGCCAAGCCGCCTTTTACATTCTTACATGTAGATACAACATGGAAATTTAAAGAGATGATAGAGTTTCGTGACAACCGTGCCAAAGAACTTGGATTTGACCTTGTAGTACACTCTAATCCTGAGGGAATTGAGATGGATGTCTCCCCGTTTACACATGGAAGTAAAGTCCATACCGACATCATGAAAACACAGGCACTTAAACAGGCGCTCACGCAAGGTGGCTATGATGCAGTCATCGGAGGAGCAAGGAGGGATGAAGAAAAAAGCCGTGCAAAAGAGCGAATATTTTCATTCCGTGACAAACACCACAGATGGGACCCAAAAAACCAGAGGCCGGAACTGTGGAACATCTACAACACTGCTATCCAAAAAGGTGAATCAGTAAGAGTTTTTCCTATCAGTAACTGGACAGAACTTGATGTATGGCAATACATCTACCTGGAAAATATTAAGATCCCATCACTTTATTTTGCCAAAGAGCGAGAAGTTGTAGAGTATGAAGGGACAAAAATAATGGTAGACGATGAGAGAATGCCCGAAGAGCTTCGCAAAACTGCCAAAAAAGAGATGGTGCGATTTCGTACTCTTGGATGTTACCCGCTTACAGGTGCTATAAATTCAACTGCCACAACACTCCCTGAAATCATCAAAGAGATGCTCCTCTCAACAAGCAGTGAACGAGAAGGTCGTCTCATAGATAAAGACCAGATAGGCTCTATGGAGAAGAAAAAAATGGAGGGCTACTTTTAATGGACAGTGTAACACAAGAGAAAATCGCACTCGATATAGAAAGCTACTTAAAAGAACATGAAAACAAAGATATGCTCCGTTTTTTAACCTGTGGAAGTGTTGATGATGGGAAATCTACCCTTATAGGAAGATTGCTGTATGATTCAAAAGCTATTTTTGAAGATCAGCTCTCAGCCGTAGAAGCCGAGAGCGAGAAGTATGGCACAACCGGAGAAAAGATAGATATGGCTTTGCTTGTTGACGGTTTGCAAAGTGAAAGAGAACAAGGTATTACCATTGATGTGGCATACAGATTTTTTGCAACTGAGAGTAGAAAATATATCATTGCAGACACCCCAGGACATGAACAGTACACTCGTAATATGGTGACAGGTGCAAGCACCGCTGATGTTGCCATCATTCTTATAGATGCCAGAAAAGGCATCCTCACACAGACAAGAAGACACAGTTTTATAGTCAGTCTGCTTGGCATTGAACATGTTATTGTTGCTATCAACAAAATGGATTTGGTGGATTTCTCAGAAGATGTGTTTAACAAAATCCAAAACGATTACCAGGCAATAGCCGATGAGCTTGAAATAAAAAACACCTATTACATCCCGCTCAGTGCATTAGATGGTGACAATGTTGTCAACGCAAGTAAGAACACTCCATGGTACAAAGGAAAACCACTCCTGAGTCTTTTAGACACTATGGACATAAACAAAGAGATAAAAGAGGAGAACTTCCGTTTCCCTGTACAGTATGTCAACCGTCCAAATCTGGACTTTCGAGGCTTTTGCGGGACAATAGCCAGTGGCAGTGTAGAGGTTGGTGATGAGATTACTGTCCTTCCAAGCGGAAAAACCACAAAAGTAAAAAGCATACTCAGTGCCCACGACATTACAGAAGCAAACAGAGAGGCAATGACACAGGGAGCCTATGCTCCTATGGCAGTGACCATTACCACAGAAGATGAAGTAGACATCAGCCGCGGTGATATGATAGTGCATACCAATGCCATTCCAAGAGTCTCAAATGCTCTGAAAGTGATGCTTGTCTGGATGGATGAAAAACCGATGCAGTTGCAAAAAACCTATGATATCAAACGGGCAACTTCTGTTGTAAGCGGAAGTTTTGAGCATATCAACTACAGAGTAGATGTAAATACCTACAAAAGAACGCAGGTAGAACAACTCGGACTCAATGACATCGCCTCTTGTAAAATGCTTCTTACAAGACCCATAGCAGCAGACAGCTACAAAGAGAACAAACTTACAGGAAGCTTTATAGTAGTTGACAGAATTACCAACAAAACTGTCGGTGCAGGGATGATAGTGGATGTAGCCAAACGGGAGAGTGATAAAGAGCTTAAAAATCATAGAGAATATACAGATGCCGAGATAGCATTAAATGAGTATATTCGAGTGAATTTTCCTGAATGGGGATGTAAAAAGATTTAATGTATAAAGAGACAAATAAACGAAGCATAGTCAAAGGTATAAGCTGGCGAATAGTTGCAACTACTACCACTATCATCATTGTCTATGCTTTTTTTGGAAGGCTTGATCTTGCAATAGCTGCCGGGATGATAGAGACAGTGCTTAAAATTGCACTCTATTGGGCACATGAGCGAATCTGGCAAAAGCTTCGTTGGGGTAAACAAAGAATAGAGCCTTTTAATCTTTGGTTTACAGGGTTACCTCTGAGTGGAAAAACAACCATAGCAGACAAAGTCTACGAAGAGCTGAAAAAGTTGCACATTCCATTGGAGAGATTAGACTCTAAAGACATTAGAGATGTAGTCCCTGACATAGGTTTTAGCAGAGAAGAGAGAAACAGACATATGAAACGCATAGGACATCTTATAAAAACACTGCAAAATAACTCAGTCTCTACTGTTGCATCGTTTGTGAGTCCATACAGAGAGAGCAGAAAAGCGATCCGTGAGATGGTAAAAAATAATGTCGTGGTCTACCTCAAAGCAGATGTGAATACATGTAAACAAAGAGACTACAAGGGTGTGTATGAAAAAGCACTAAAAGGAGAGCTGCAAAACTTCTCGGGTGTTAATGATGTTTATGAAGAACCACAACATGCAGAGATTGTGATAGATACGACAAAAACTGCTGTTGATGAAGCGGTGGTAACGATAGTAAAATATATAAAGAAGAACTATGTCAAATAAAAATATAATCTGGCACGAACATCATGTCTCCAAAGAAGAACGAAGCAGCATCAAAAATCAAAAGCCGTGTATTTTATGGTTTACGGGTCTTAGTGGAAGTGGTAAAAGTACCATTGCCAATGCAGTAGAAGCAAAGCTCAATGAGATGCAAAAACATACTTATCTTTTAGATGGTGATAACATTCGTATGGGGTTAAACAAGGGACTTGGATTTTCTGATGAAGATCGGGCGGAAAACATAAGGCGTATAGGTGAGGTTGCAAAGCTTTTTGTCGACAGTGGGCTTATAGTGCTGAGTGCTTTTATATCTCCTTTTCAAAAAGAGCGAGACAGTGTAAGAGCACTTGTGGAAAATGGAGAGTTTATAGAAATTTTTATAGATACCCCTCTTGAAGTATGTGAAAATCGTGATCCAAAAGGCTTGTATGAAAAAGTAAGAAAAGGAAAGATAGCAGACTTTACAGGAATATCTTCACCTTATGAAGCACCTCAAAAAGCAGAAATTGAGATACAAACAGATACAATGTCAATAGAATCAAGTGTGGAAAAAATTATGAATTACTTAAAAAGAAACGGATATTTTAGAGGAGAGTAAAAATATTTCGTTGCAACACGGCGGCACTGAAGTACCGCTTCCAGGTGAATCGGACGGAACCCGTACTTTCTATGCTAAAGCATGACTTAGAAAAACTAAATTTTTTTTCTTCAGTGCGGGCTGTTGCAATAGTCTTGCCACTCTCAGCCCAGACTAAAGTCCGCGTTCCAAAAAAATGCTTAACTTAATGGCATTGAGCAGTACCAGGGTACTGTTTATATTTTAAATGAGGTTGATTATTATGTTAGAAAAAATAGATTTAGAAGAGATTGTGTCTGTTGCCAAAGAAGCAGGTGAGGCAATTATGCAGATATATGCAAAAGATTTTACCATAGAGTATAAAGACGACAAGTCGCCACTTACAGAGGCAGACACAAAAGCAAATGAAATTATTTGTGCATCACTGCAAACGCTTTACCCTAATATACCGATAATGTCAGAAGAAAACAAGCAAACAGAGTACGAAGTAAGGAAAAAATGGGAGTACTACTGGTGTATAGACCCAATAGACGGTACCAAAGAGTTTATCAAAAAAAATGATGAATTTACGGTAAATATCGCACTTATATATAAAAAGACACCTGTGCTCGGAGTTGTGTATGCTCCGGCAATGGATGAGATATATAAAGCAAAAAAAGGTCACGGGGCTTTTAAAAATAATCAAAAATTGCCATTACATGTAAATCATACACCAAAAGAAAAGCTCTTTGTTGTTGCTTCAAAGTCACACCTTTCCCCAGAGACACAAGAGTTTATAGACACTCTTGATGCAAAAGAGATAAAACAGGTCAGTAAAGGAAGTTCACTCAAACTTTGTATGGTAGCGGAGGGAGCGGCAGACATATACCCTCGTCTGGCACCCACAATGGAGTGGGACACTGCAGCAGCAGATGCTATTGTAAGAGAAAGTGGAAAAATGACCTGTAGTTACAAAACACAAGCACCAATAGTGTATAATAAAGAAAATCTTTTAAATCCATGGTTTGTGGTAAAATAAGTGATATTTTGGAGTAAAAATGAAAAGATACAGAGTCATGTCTCAAAAAAAAATGCGTAGTGCTTTTACCTTAGTCGAACTTTTAGTTGTAATTGTTATTATAGCATTATTGTCATCATTGGTTGCCCCAAAGCTTTTTAGTAAGCTTGACAGTGCAAAGGTGAAAACAGCAGTAGCACAAATGCAAATGCTTTCTCAAGGACTAGACAGTTACAGACTTGATGTCGGTAAATACCCAACGACACAGGAGGGTTTGGCAATATTGTGGACTAAGAATTCCAATGTGAAAAACTGGGATGGTCCTTACCTGCCAAAAGCAGTTAAAGCAGATCCTTGGGGAAATCCGTATCATTATAAGCAACCAGGTGCAGACAGTAACCCTTATGACTTATATAGTTTAGGTTCCGATGGAAAAAAGGGCGGTAGCGGAGACGCAAAAGATATTTCGGTTTGGGAATAATGCGAACACTTGAAGAAGTTCTACTCGAACAAAACAGCTGTTCTGTTGAAGATGTGGAGCAGGCTCGTCAGATTCAACAAGAGTACGGAGGGCATATAGGGAATATTCTTCTAAATTTGGGTGCCATTACGGAAGAATCCTACATGCAAGCACTCTCAACACTTTATAATTTGAAACTGTATAAAAATTTTGACCAAACGCCACAGCGAATAGATTTAAATGAAATTTCAAATGACTATTTTTTAACAAATGCTATTTATCCGATTGCTTTAGAAAATAAAACGCTCCATTTAGTCACACACGACCCACTCAAAAGTAGTGTTTTGGCAAATATAAAATCATTGACAAGTTATAAACTAGAACTTTATTTGGCGACTGAAGAAGAGTTGCGTGACATTATCAAGCTGTATGAATATACCGATGAAGTAGAGGAAGACTTCTTTGAAGATGAAGTTGATAAACTCAAAGAACTGGCTTCTGAAGCACCGGTGATTAAACTTGTAAACAATATTTTTGCAAAAGCAACAAGTCTGTATGTTTCAGATATTCATTTTGAGTCATACAAATACGGTATTAAAGTACGTTTTCGTATTGATGGCGTGTTAAAAACAGTTGACAATATTCCTACAAAGCTAAAACAGGCTGTTACAGCGAGATTGAAACTACTTTCAAAAATGAATATTTCAGAAAATCGTCTACCGCAAGACGGACGAATCAGTATGAAAATATCTTCTCAAGAGATTGATATACGTGCATCATCAGTACCTACGGCATTTGGAGAAAGTTTTGTTCTGCGACTTTTGGGTAATGATTCAATAGATTTGACACTGGACAATATGGGCTTTCATACAGACAACTTAAACCTTCTCAAACAAATGCTCAAAAAACCAAATGGAATCATCTTGACAACCGGACCTACAGGAAGTGGGAAGACTTCAACACTCTATGCTGCTCTTAACTACATTCACAATGAAGCAACGAAAATCATAACGGTAGAAGACCCCGTGGAATACCAGCTGGATGGAATTAGCCAAATTCAGGTCAAACCGAACATCGATTATACTTTTTCTAATGCATTAAGAAGCATTTTACGACAAGACCCGGATGTCATTATGATAGGGGAGATTCGTGATGCAGAGACAGCACAAATTGCTATACAGTCTGCACTGACAGGTCACCTGGTTCTCTCAACCCTTCATACAAATTCGGCTATTGGAGCCATCTCAAGACTGCTCGATATGGGTATGGAATATTTTTTATTAAAATCTTCCATAGTAGGGCTTATGGCACAAAGATTGGCAAGAAGATTATGTGAAGAGTGCAAGGAGCCTGTTATTCTCTCTGAAAGTGAGAAGAAAATTTACAATGTAGAATATTTGCAACAGTTTTTAGAAACTCCGCTCAATACATGTAAAGCAGTCGGGTGTAAAAAGTGTAATTTTACCGGCTATAAAGGGCGGATGCCTATTATGGAAATAATTCCTTTTGACAGAAAAATAATAGAACAGCTTGACAAAAACAGAGACTTTTCAGATATACGTTCACTAGGCTACAGAACATTGCAAGATGACGGTATTTTAAAATTTTTAGAGGGTAGAATTTCTTTAGAAGAAGTGGTTAGGCTTGCATAATGGCTAGTTACTTTGAGTATGAGGCAATAGTCTCCAGCGGGGAAAAAATTAAAGGAAATTTTGAAGGCTCAAAAGATGAGTTTGAAAAAATGCTTGCCAAAAAAAAGTTACTTTTAATTTCATTTAAAGAAAAAAAAGAAAAACTGGACAAGTCAAAATTTTCACAAGATGATTTTTTAGGGTTCATTGAAGAGTTGTATTACTTGACAAATTCCGGCATGCCTATTGACCAATCACTAAAAATGTTGAGAAAAACAACAAAAAAAGAGGCATACAGAAGAATCTTAACTTCACTGTTACTATCTGTTAAAGCAGGAAATCAACTCTCTGTAGCGATGAAAGAGGCATTGAAAAAAGAGGGTGTTGTGATTGACACACTCTCTATAAGTTTTATTTCAACTGCCGAAGAGGTGGGTTCTCTTTCAAACGGTTTACTGCAGTTGTTTGACTATTTGACTTTTCAAAAAAAAATTCGTTCCGATGTAAAACAGGCACTCTCCTATCCGCTTTTTTTGGTGGGTATGAGTGTTGTCGTCTCATTTTTAATTTTTTTCCTGATTATTCCAAAATTTGCAACTATTTTTTCTCCAGAAGAGTTTGAAACATTGCCCTCACTCTCATACGCTGTTTTATCTATAGGAAAATATTTGAGCGCACATATGAGTGAAGCTCTCGGTTTAATAGCTGTTGTTGTCATTACAATTATTGTACTTTTGAAAAAATTTCCTATTCCGTGGATGCAAGTAATCTACAGAGTTCCAAAGCTAACGAATGTTATTGTAGATTTGCAGTTAACTATCATTTACAGTGCTTTAAGTACTATGCTTGTCGGCGGTTTGGAATTAGACAGGGCTTTAAAACAGTTACAAAAAGTGAAACTCTTACCTGAATTGCAAGATTTGTTAAAAAATACACTTTTTGAGTTAAAAAGAGGACAAAAATTTAGTGAAGTCTTTAGTATGAGTTCTCTTGTACCTTCTAGCGATATTGCTCTTTTAAATGTTGGTGAAAGCAGTGCATCTTTAGACAAAGTATTCAAATCACTTTCAACAAGACACAGTGATGCATTTAGTGCAAATGTAAAAAAACTTTTAGCTGTTTTAGAACCGACTGTTATTGTTGGTTTGGGTATTTTTATTGCCATTATTGTCGTGGCTATTATGATGGCTGTAATGAGCATGACGGATATTGCCGGGTGATGAAACGAAAAGCATTTACACTGGTAGAGTTACTGGTCGTTTTAGTGATTATGACTGTCGTGCTGGGCGTTGTCGTACCGATAGGCTCAAAGATGCTTAGTCGTTTTGAGGGCTCACTAAACAAAAACAAAGAGCTTCAAAATCTTTCAAAAATGCGAGCCGATTCTTTCATTACACTGCAAGAACATAATGTAACTGTGGGCATAAAAGAGTACAGAACAACGAAACGAGGAGTTGTTATTGAGACAAGCCAGTATAACGATTGAAGTTCTCATTTCTATGCTTATTCTTTTTTTAGTTATTGCTACATCGGTAACAACCATTAAACAGTTGCGTCTTGTGCAAAACAAACAAGAAAAATATGAAACAGATTATATTACATTTTTGTCTCTACACGATTTACTTGATGACACAATTTGTCAAGATGGATACAAAGAGATGCAAGGTCAATTTGCTCTCTATAGCTATAGTGCAAAGTGTACGCTTGTAGACTCTTTAAGAACATATCAAAAAGCATTTGAAATAGGTGATGCAGAAGGAAATATAGGAAGTACTTTAGTTTCATTTTACAAAGTTATATTGCACATTAAAACAAAAAACTTTGACAAAACATACACCTATAACAAAACTGTTACAAAGAGTCTCTTGTGAGAAAAGCATTTACATTGGTTGAAATGCTCGTTGGGGTTGTTTTGCTTACACTCCTCATAGGTGTTGCCCTTTTTTCATTTCGCTTGCAACTCATTACTATACACAAAACAAAACTATCATCTATTAACAGTGCCATAAGTTATACACAACTCAGAAGCGTTATAACATCTATGAAATACTATGCACTCCAAGAGTATGACATTGTCAAAAGAGTTATTCCGCACTCTTGGTACTATTTTTTTGATGCAGATGCAAAAAAAATGAAATTTATAACGATAAATCCACTCTTTAGCAATGTAGATTCTCTTGTTTGCCTTACATGTAAGGATAAGCAACTTATGTATGAAGAAGAACCGTTATATGCAAATATGAACTTTTTACAACCTGACTTCAGCGAAGAGAAAAAAGTTTTAACCCTAATGAAAAATTTAGAAAAATGCTCTTTTTCATATAAAACAAGGGACGAGAAACAAGTGACATCCTTAAAAAACGATCTTCCTCGTGCAGTACAAATTAACATTGAGCAAAACAATAAAAAATATACTTTTTACATAAAAGTGCAAACCGATGCAAATACTACAAAAGCCAGTATAGAAGAGAATCTGTATGATTACTAAAAGAGGCGGCTTTGCTTTAGCAATTGTCTTGTGGATTGTTGCGGCACTCTTAGTAGGCGTAGCTTATCTATCTACACTCTCCCGTGACACGGTGCAACTCAGTTATAATCTCAAAGATAAACTTAACTCAAAAATTATAGCACAAAACTATCTTGAGGCACTAAAATTTTATATATTGACAGGAAATTACGATAACAGAAGCATTATAAACAACATAAAAACTTTACAACTTCCATCACGATTTATCGTAGATGGAAGAGCATATAAGGTAAAAAATGCAAGAATCAGACTCCAAGATGCCTCGGGTATGATAAATGTCTTTTACCCAGATGCACAACTCGTTGCAAAAATGGCAACAGATTCCAGCCAAAGAGAACTGTTTTACTCTATAAAAGACTCTGTAAAAGATTGGATAGACACAGACAATAATGTTCGACTCAACGGTGCTGAGCAAGCTTACTATCAACTTAAAAAAGACCTACAATACCAACCAGGCAATATAACAGTATTACAAAGTATATCTGAACTGCATCTTATAAAAGGAGTTCGTGATTTGTCAAAACAACAATGGAATCAACTTAAAAAGACTCTTTATGCACAAAGTAATGGTGCTATGGTCAATTTGACGCTGGTAAACAAAAAATATCTTATAAGTTTATTGAAACTCAACCCTTTAGAAGCGGACACCTTGCTACAATACAAAGAAAAAGATTTGCAAAAGTTTATAAAGTTGGTGATGCAAAATAAAAATTATAATGATGAAAGTATGGGATTTTATCTCTCTTATATTATAAAGATTGAAATAACGGTCAAAATAAACAAAGCAAAAACTAAAATTATGACTATGATAAATTTTCGTCCTCATTCAAAACAGGCTTATAAAACTTTGTTTTATAAGGTTTACTAAAACAGTATATATTTTGCTATAATTGCTAGAAATTTTAAAAGGGAAGCGTTTGGAGAAGATGATACAGTATTTGATTAAATACAACCTGCTCTTTATCATTCCTATAGACAAGCTTTTCTTTTTGGCTTCTAATGTGCCAGAAGGCACAAAGCTAAGTAAAGAGCTTATAGCATTTAATTATGCAAAAAAATCTCCTTTTAAAAACCCTTTTATCTGCTACTATCAAGAAGAAAATTCCCTGTATGTTTGGTTTACAAAAGCACAACCGTTTAAAGCATTGTTTGTTGTTCCGGAGAGTTTTTTTATCTATAAAGCACTGCAGGATATGGGCGATGGAATTTTTGTATTTAAGGGTGAAACACAACTGCTTTTTGTGATGAAAAACAAGCGTCTTCTAGGACAATTTCAAGTCAATGATGCAAGTGAAATCACTGTGGCACAAGAAGAGTACAGCTTGGAGAATATCACAACACTCTCATCGGCAGAGTATAATGATTTTCTGAAAAAAGGGCTAAAAAAGCTAAAGCTTCATGACTTGAAGCAATTTGTCAACATTGACTTTTCAAAAGAAAAAGTGCAAGATTTTATATTGCAAAAGTTGACATACCCGCTTGTAGCAGCACTTGTTTTTTATATGTTGGTGACTTTTTCACAAGCTTATTTTATGCAAAACAAAATAGAAAAACTCACCCGGGAGTATAAAACATTACAGCAACAAAATACAAAAACAAAAGAGATGATTGCACATCACAATCAGGTGGTAGAAAAATTAAACAGTTTTGCAAAAGAGGAGCTTCAGGCTATTAATCCACTGCAGATAGTGTATGATCTAAATAAAATTATTTTGCCGACAGACAAAGCAAAAGTTGTTTATCTTGATATAACTTCAAATCTTGTGCAATTACGCATTCAAACCAAAAAAGATGATGGTATAAAGTACTTGCAGCGACTCAATAAACTCGCTTATGTCAAAGAGGTCATCATAACAAACACCTATACAAGAAGAGGCGGTATAAAAGTTTATAACTATACTATTACATTAAATAGGAGCATTAAATGAGTGCCAACCAAACTAAACTGCTCATTTTGCTTGTAACTTTTGTAGCGTTTGTCAACTATATGAATTATTTTTTACCCGACAGAAAAAAACTAAACAATACTATCATACTTTTAGAAACTAAAATAGCAAAAAATGAGCGTCTCAATCATCAAAAAATTTCAAAAGAACAGCTGCTTGTCAAAGAAAAAAAACTTTTTTTTACAAACAAAAAAAATTATTCTCAGAGCATGGGAGAAATGCAGGAGATGCTTCAAGATGCGGCAAAAGGGCTCTGCACTGTAAAACGTATGCAGTGGTCACAGGTACCGGCAGGAACTTCCTGGTATGAGAGAATGAAAATCTCCTTAAGCATAGTATGCTCACCAAAAGACATATTTACATTTGTCGACAGATTGCAAAAGAGGGAGAAACTTTTTATATTGGAAGATTCTAAAATAGTTGTTCCGAAAAAAGCGAAACAAAAACTGCAATTCAGCACAAACGTTGTTGCTTTTAGGATGAAAGATGCCATTTAAAAATCAGATACTGTTTTTTCTTTTTACAATGACAGTTATATTTTTACTCGCTTATGACTTTTTTGACAAAAAAAATTATAGAACGCACAAGAAAGATATACTCGAGGTTGATGCCAAACCTTTTGAGCAGTTTACAAAAGTTTTTGATACAAACAGAACTTTTGCCTACATGTGGGGCATTAAAGAACAGGTGATACAAACAAAAGAGCTAAACAGTACAAAAGAGCAAGAGAGTAACACAACAAACTACACGATTACAAAAGAGAAAAACAGACTCTGTATCGATAAAAACTGCTACAGATTTTTAGGAATGTACTATAAAGAAGGTGCAAAGTATGTTGTCTTTTATGGAAAAACTTTACCGAACAATCACATAGCAGCCATAGGCTATAAACAAACATTGCAAGAACCTCTTTATATTAAAGAGATACGCCACAACCATTTTACCGTTGCACAAAACAACACAACAAAAGAGTGGCAATTTGACATTTTTGATGTCAATGCTACAAAATACAAACCAAAGGATACCAATGAAACACAGTATTAGCCTAATCATATTGCTTTTGATAATGAATGCCTGTACACCTGTCACACCCAAGCCACAACAGAAAAAAGATTTAGCAACTTTAAGTGATATTCATTTAAGCGTAGATAACAATGGTTCTGTTATGCTGGAAAAAAAGTACACATTAAAAAAACAAACGAAAAAAGGCAAATTAAAAGAAGAGAGTGCTTATGAACGGGTGCCTCTTTTTGACAAAGGGTATAAAAAAGAGCTTTCTTTGAAAAATAAACGACAAAAAAAGTTTAGTATAAAAGGAAATAAAGTAAAAATATCCGTAGAGTCCATTCCTTTGAACGAGTTTGTTGACTTGGTATTTGGATCGGTACTAAAACTGAACTATGTTGTCAGTGAAGATGTAAAAAAAATGAAATCACCTGTTACTCTGAATATGCAAACACCCCAAAACTCTTCTCAGGTTTTTGAAGTTGTAAAGCAAATCTTAAAAATGAATGGAGTATCAGTAAAACATAAGGAAGGTATATTCTTTATACAAAAATCTCAAACAAACCAGGCACTTTCTGATATACAAGATGTTTATATAGGCTATGGCAGAAGTTTGCCAAAAACTGTGCCTGATGACAAAGAAGTAGTACAGTTTGTCCCTTACTACTATGTAAACGGTGGAAATGTAGGCAATATGCTTAATCTGGTAGGACTTAAAAATGTCAAAAAATATTATGTACTCAAAAAAATACAAATTTTAAAAGCAAAAGCTTCAGAAGTACGTAAAGCATTAAAATTGGTAAATCTTCTTGACAGACCATTTTTGCAAGGAAAAATTCCCTATATTGTTAATTTTGAAAATATTGAAGTAGAAAAATTCTTGTCAAACATTAAAAATATTCTTGCTCTTAACAGCATTAAAGTTACAAATAATCCGGCAACAGGAGGCATAGTATTGCTTCCTATAAAAGAGTTGAATGCTCTTTATGTGATTACGCCCAAAAAAGAGTGGCTGGATATGATTTTATACTGGAAAAAGAAACTTGATGTACAAACAGAAGTAAAACAAGAGCCACGACTCTATATATATCATGTGAAAAACAGAAAAGCAGAAGAGTTGGCATCGGCTATTTCAAAAGTGTTGGGTCTTTCAAAAAAAAGTACCAAAAAAAACAGCATAAGTAAAAAAGAGAGTACAGAAAAACTGAAAAAAACACAAAAGAAGCAAACACAAGGAGTATTAAATAACTTTTTTATCTCTCGTGCTGATTATACGCCAACAGTAACAGCCGATAAAGATACAAATATTTTAATGTTAAAACTTGCCCCGAGCCATTATCGTATTTTACTTCCTTTTATACAAGAGTTAGATAAATTGCCACTGCAAACCCTTGTAGAGGTCACTGTAGCAGAAGTAACTATGACAGACACTTTCAGTCTTGGCTTTGAGTATGCTATAACAAACCAGAGTAAAAATCTGCCAAAATCACTTTTAAATATTACAGGCGGGGGAAGTGGTTTAGGTGTTGTTTTTAGCGGAAATTATCTTGATGCAACAGTAAATGCTTTTGCCGAAAAGCAACTCTTAAACATACTCTCAAGACCTAAGATTCTTATACTAAATAACTCTACAGGCAGCATTAATGTCGGAACGCAAGTGCCAATCATCACCAGTGAGACATCTGCCTCAGACATTACAACAGGAACGACCCCGACCATAAACCGAAACATAAGCTATAGAAACACGGGTATAAATCTCGGGCTCACGCCTACTATAAACTCAAACGGCATACTGACTATGAACATCTCTATAAATCTTTCAGAAGCACAACTTAACGATACTTCAGGCATAGATTCGCCTCTTATCGTCAACAGAACACTTGATACAGTGGCAGTTGTGAAAAGTGGCGATACTATTCTCATAGGAGGACTTATCTCGACGAATAAAAGTAAATCAAAAGGGGGTGTGCCACTTTTAAAAGACATCCCCTACATCGGGAATCTCTTTGCAAATCAGAGTTACAAAACAACTAAAACAGAACTCATTATGCTTATCCGCCCTATTATTATAAAAACTTCTAAAGAGATAAATGCGCAAACATATAAGTTTAAAAAGTTAATGCAATTCTTAGATACTGCACAATTATAGTTTTTTTAAGGTTAATTCCTATAGAATTATGTTGAGAATTGACTCGGAGGAGTCATTTCGCGCGAAATTTTACTCAAAAGGAGTCTTTATGACTATAAATAAAATAGCTCTATCAGCATTAGCTGCTTCAGTTCTTGGCACCATTGCAATGGCTGGAACAATTACAAATACTGATACAATTGGTCTTATAGGACAAGAAAAATTATCTTTAAGCGACGTGAATGTTTCTAAAGCTTTTAGAGGAGTATATAAGGTAGTATATACACCAACAGATATTCCTGCAACATCTTTGAAAAACCCTATTTTCAAATATACATTTGGTGGGGGAACAGCTTTAAATGTTGATACAAACACTTCTGTTTGGGAAGGTCCTGTTGATGGGAATGAGACAAATACTTCTATTGCTAACTGGAGAAGAGTTGCTGGTGATATGCAAGTTTCTGGTACAAACAGTGAGGTTGCATCTTTTAACGCGATAGATTCAACAATCTATGTATATAACAATAAAAAATATATAGTTGCTGATGATAATGGTACTATACTCATAGATGCAAATGTTACAAAAGTAACTGTAGCACAAGGTTCAACTGCAAACTTGACACTTCAGGCAGAACTTTACTCTGGAGATTCACAAGCACAGGCTGACTTAGCACCTGCTACAACAATAGCTACAGTAGGTAAAGAGTTTACTGGTAGTATTACACAAAAATTTGATGCAAGAATAGACGCTTCTAGTTCTTTCAAATTGTTCTATGATCAGAACTCAGATGGTGCTACGAAGTTAGCTGATAATGCAATTTTTAATATTCATAAAAATGCAACACTTAGTGGTGCTTCTTTAGGAGTTCCTACTGTAAACTTAAATGTGTTCTTTGATCAAAATACATCTGCCTATATGTCAACTGGAGTTTTCTCTGGAACAGGAGTAGGAGCAGGAACATTGACTGACTTAAATGATACTACTACAATCACTGGTTTTAATACTACAACTACGGCTCATGATGCAAATGCTACATTGACATTAACTAATAATGGCACTGCAGAAATCAAAAAAACTGTTTTTGATGCACATGCGTACGTTACAAGCGGAACTACTAATTTTGATATAATCACAAAATCAACAGGGAATGCTGGAAAATGGACTATTTATGGTTACAATGCACAGATTCCTGATGTTATGCCTACATCAAACTAT
Source organism: Sulfurimonas sp. SWIR-19 (assembly GCF_020410885.1). Taxonomy (GTDB): domain Bacteria; phylum Campylobacterota; class Campylobacteria; order Campylobacterales; family Sulfurimonadaceae; genus Sulfurimonas; species Sulfurimonas sediminis. Next base: position 259,238 of record NZ_CP084578.1, read on the forward strand.
GTAACTTATATGAAGTTTACAAATAGAAGTAGCTTGGATACTGGTATTTACTTTACACTTATCGATCAAGATGGTACTGTTGTACAATTAAATTCTGTCGATGACGGTTTAGCTAATTTACCTGCCAATACTACAAAAAAATACAAAGCTTCTGATTTAGCTACCTTAGCTGTAGCAAAAGATGCTAACTTTGATGCTAGTAAGTCGATTTCTATTGAAGTTTCTATTCCAACTACACCAACAGATGTGTATGGTATGGCTTCATTGAAAAATGTAGCTCTAGGTCAATTCAAAGATCTTCCAATCTACAATAACGGTAACAGCTATTAATCAATAGTTGCTTTTTTACTACACCCTTTTGGGTGTAGAACCTTTTTCAGATTATTCAAAATTTTTTAAGGAATCATTTATGCGTTTTTTTCTAATTTCTATTTTTTTAGGTCTATTTTCTCTTTATGCATCTTCTGCTTATGAAGATACTTATCTCTTAAAATACAGCTCAAAAGATAGCAACTGCACACTTACTAAAAATGGAGAGCAAATTCCGGTATTTGATCCTCGTTTTAAAGATAAAAAACCACCCTATAATGCTTATACATGTAATGCAATCATAAAAGAACAGTATAATGACTGTAAAATAGTGCAAAAAGAAAATACTACTGCCGTAGTTTTCTCGTTTGGAACATATGAATTCACAAATCTGCTTTTTGCCTTTAAAACACCGGTAAAAAGTATAGATGGTATGATGCAGGTCGAGTGCACAAAAAAGTTACACCATAAGTAAGGTTTGTATGATTATACAGCTTGCAAAGCTCTCAAAAGCCTATAAAATCTACACTAAGCCCATAGAGAGACTTAAAGAATCTCTCTCTTTTTCTAAAAAACCGCATCACCAACTTTTTTATGCTTTGAATAATGTTTCCTTTTCTGTAAAAAAGGGTGAGGTTATAGGTATACTAGGTAGGAATGGCAGTGGAAAATCCACCCTGTTGAAAATTCTCTCAGGGGTACTTACACAAAGTGGGGGCAGTGTTAGTGTCCGAGGAAAAGTAACTGCGTTGCTGGAATTAGGTTCAGGCTTTAACCCTGAACTTACAGGCAGGGAAAATCTCTACCTTAATGCTTCTTTACAAAATTTTTCAAAAAAAGAACTCGATGTAAAAATAGCACAGATATGTGAGTTTGCCGAGATAGAGGAGTTTCTTGATCGTCCTTTTAAAACATACAGTAGCGGTATGAAAGCAAGGTTGACATTTTCATTTTCTATTCATACCCAACCGGAGATTCTTATCATAGATGAAGCGCTGAGTGTCGGAGATGCTGCATTTGCAAGAAAATGTTTTGTACGTATAGAACAGATGTGTAAAAATGAGAATACGACTGTCATTATAGTTTCACATTCTACACAAACAATCCTCTCACTTTGTGACAGAGTAATTGTCTTGCATAAAGGACAAAAAGTTCTTGAAGGCAAACCAAAAGATATAGTCAAACTCTACCTTCAGATGATACATGACAACAAAATACCAACACAGGTTATACAGGCAGATGAACCAAAACAACTTATAAAAAAAACAGACCGCAGGGAAAAAGAAGATCATAGTTTTTATAATCCTGCACTTCAGAGTAAAGCTATAGTGTCACTTGAACCTAAAGGTGCACAAATCAAAGAAGTGGGAATATTTTTAGATGGCAATGAGGTAAATATGCTTCAACAACATAAAAATTTTCTGATTAAAATGAAAGTAGAATTTAGCCATAGTTTTGAAAATGTTATTTTTGCCTTATTTGTAAAAACTGCGAATTCTCAAAGACTGGGAGGAAAAGAAATAGTTTATACCGAACTTTTTACGCCCTCTTGCACTTACGAGATAGAGTGGAATTTTTACAACAGACTCTCTCATGGGCATTACTTGCTTAATTGCGCTGTAGTTTATTTGGATGGGGAAGAAAGAGTACTCTTGCATCGTATATATGATGCGTATATGTTTGAGGTTCTTAAGCCAAAAGAGATCTCCTTTAGTGGTCTTGTCGATTTTGATTTAGAAGCAAAAATCTCAAAAGAGTATGAATGAAAAAAGTAGACTTTCTTATAGTCGGGACGCAAAAGAGCGCAACAAGTGCACTTTTTACACAACTTGCAAAGCATCCAAAAATTGAGATGAGTCGTCAAAAAGAGTTGCACTTTTTTGACACAGATATCTATTTTAAGCATAAAAAACCAGACTATGAAAAGTATCACAGTTATTTTAGTGATAAAGAGAAACTTTGGGGAGAAGCTACACCAATATATGCCTACTGGGAGGAAGCACCAAAAAGAATTTATGAATACAATAAGAAGATAAAGCTCATTTTTATTTTAAGAGATCCAATAGAGAGAGCTTTTTCACAATGGAATATGGAAAAAAACAGAGATACTGAACACCTTAGCTTTTCACAGGCCTTGCGAGAAGAAGAACAAAGAGTCAAAGAGGCTTTGCCTGAACAACATAGGGTTTATTCTTATAAGGACAGAGGTTTATATAGTTTACAGATACGAAGATTGTTACGTTTTTTTTCAAAAGAGCAGATTCTTTTTCTTTGCTATGAAGATTTAAAAAATTATCCTATTCTTACACTTAATAAAGTGACTGATTTTTTGCAAATAGAAGTGTTTGAGTCCCTTAAGTTTGATACAGTGTTTCAAACAGCGTATAAATCACAACTGCTTTATAGTGATTTTTTATATCTTAAAAAGTATTTTTACAATGATGTACAAGAAGTACAACACTTGCTTGGATGGAAATGTAGTTCATGGCTTAAACGTAAAAAAAATTTCAAAGTACTGTTTTACAGGGATTACAGGGCTTACACTGGTGGACATCAGGTAGTGTATGATTATTTCTCTTTTTTTAAGGAACATCCTTTATTTGAGGTTTTTATCTATTTTAGCAAAGAGAGTTGTATTGATGCTACAAATCCCTGGTACAATGATATGGAGTCCAGAGTGGAAGTGTATGAGCCCTGGGAGTATGATGTTTTGTTTATAGCAGGAGAGGATTGGAAAATGCTTGAGGATGGTATAGAAAACTATAAAACTGTTATCAACCTCATTCAAGGTATCCGTCATACATTTCCCCAGACGAAGCTTTATAAATATTTGCAAAAAAAAGCGTATAAAATAGCGGTATCCAATGAAGTGGCAAATGCTTTATGTGAGACACAAAAAGTTTTGTCACCCATTGTTACGATAGAAAATGGTATAGATTTATCAAACATAGAAGCTCAAAAAGAATTTGAAGTATATATTTTAGGTGTTAAAAATGTACCATTGGCAAGAGAACTTGCAGAATATTTTGATACAAAAAATATTTCCTTTGAAGTAACATATACAAAAAAGTCATTACAAAGTATTCATACATTAATGGCAAAGGCAAAAATAAGTGTATTGCTTCCTTTTCACGCAGAAGGATTTTATCTTCCGGCTTTGGAAGCTATGCAATATACTGACCTTGTAGTTGTTCCTGACTGTATAGGTAACAGAACTTTTTGTAAGAATGACTTTAATGTTATAATGCCGCCGGAGTATGATTTTGAGTCATTGGTTGTAGCGATTGAGAAAGCTTTTTGTGTTTTAAATGACAATGAAAGATTAGAGGAGATGCAAAAAAACATGACCGCAACGTATAGAAGTTATTCTAAAGAAAAACAAAAAAAACTTTTTTATGATTTTTTAGAAAAGAATATTATATGAGTTATAAAAATGTCGTTTTAACAGGTATCCCGCGTTCGGGGAGTAGTCTTATCTGTTCACTTTACAACAATTATGCCAATAGTCTTGCTTTATTGGAACCTATTAATCCATTTTCTATAAAGACGCAAAACTCTATAGAGGCAGTTGAATATGTAAATGACTTTTTTTTTCAAATGAGAAAAGAGATACATTACAGTAAAAGATTTGTAACGCATCATAAAGAAAATAAAATTATTTCCAATATGTTAAGTGATACACAAAAAGAGAGCGAGGGTTTGAGACAAAAAGTTGTACAACATGGATATGTAAGCTTGGAAAAAGAGTTGCAGCGAGATTTCTCTTTACTTATAAAACAAAATGCTTTCTTTACTGCTTTACTGCCAGATCTGGTAAACTTTTTTGATACTTATGTTGTTGTAAGAAATCCTTTGTCTGTTTTATTCTCTTGGAACAGTGTTGACCTCCCAGTATATCGTGGTCATGTTCCGGCTGGGGAAAGATTTGACGAGGCATTAAAAAAGAAGCTTGAGATTACTGTTGATAGAATTGACAGGCAAGTGATTATTTTAGAATGGTTTTTTAGACAATTTTTACAAAATATTCCTCAAAGTAATGTGCTGTTTTATGAGGATATTGTTGCGGGGAAATTTAAGACTTTAGAGAAACTCTCTTATGACAAAAACAGTATAAATGCTCACGCAAACATGAAAAATAAAAATAGTAATAAACTCTACAATAAAGAACTTGCAGAGGTGCTGCGGAAGAAGATATTTCAATCTTCAGGATACTATAAGCATTTTTATTCAGATGAAGCAATAGAAGAAGTTTTTGAGATGATAGATGCCTAAAAGTAACTTTATAAAGCTGTATGGAGAACGTCATACAAATACAAACTATTTAAGCAGACTTATTGCGCTAAACCTTCATGTTGAAGAGATACGAGGTGTTGTCCCTTTGTCAGTAGCAAAACTAAAAGAAGATGTTCAAGAAAAAGAGTTTATAAAAGATCTTTATTTTTTAGCCAGAACAAAAAAAAATCTGGGTTGGAAACATACAAAGTTCTCTGCTAAATATATTCAAGATGGGATAAACTACATAACATTAACAAAAAACCCATATTCATGGTTGTTATCACTTTATAAAAAACCTTACCATCAGTACTATAAAAATTTTCCACAAACTTTTGAAGAATTTTTACAAGTTCCATGGAAAACTGTACATCGAGATGGAATAGGATACAAAGTATTGACATCTCCTGTTGAATTGTGGAACATTAAAAACAGAGCATATATGGATGTCCAAGTAAAAAATATTTTGCGGCTTAAAAGTGAAATGTTGTTTGAAGATCCACAAGAGATAATACATAAGATAGCTTCTTCCTTTTCTATTACAAAAAAAGAAATTTTTTTTAAAAATTATGAACAGTCTACAAAAAACAGTTCGTTGACATTTAAAGATTATCAGACATACTATTTACAAGAAAGATGGAAAGAAAAACTTTCCTCAAGAGCAATAGAAATTATTAATGCAAGTTTAGACCGAGAGTTAATGAGTATATATAAGTATGAAATTTTATAAGGGTAATAATGTACTATTTTAAAGAATTAAAAAATTTTTTCTTGCATATTTTGGAAAATAAAACAACAATTTGGAGTTTAATTAAAATAAATTTCAAACAAGAGTATTTAGGCTCTTACTTAGGTCTTTTTTGGGCATTTGCACAACCTTTAACGTATATGACAGTTATTTGGTTTGTTTTTACTTATGGATTTAGACAGGGAAATACTACAAATGGCGTGCCGTTCTTTGTATGGTTGATGTCGGGAATGATTCCATGGTTCTTTTTTAGTGCAGGTTTGAGCGGTGGGGCGAATGCTGTAGTCTCTAATGCCTTTTTAGTGAAAAAGGTTGCCTTTCGTGTGAGCATTTTACCGCTTGTGAAAATTGGTTCGGCGCTTATTATCCATCTGGTTTTGATTCTGTTTTTGATCTTTGCACTTATATTGTATGGATACTATCCTTCTGTGTACTGGCTGCAGATTTTTTACTATCTTTTTTTAATGATTTTTTTATTGACCGGTCTTGGTTGGCTTACTTCTGCCATTCGTGTTTTTGTTAAAGATGTAAGCAGTTTTATCACTGTAATTATCCAAATAGGTTTTTGGGCAACGCCTATCTTTTGGAATCCTTCTATGGTTCCGCAAAAGTATGCCTGGATTTTACATATCAATCCTATGGCATATATAGTAGAAGGCTACAGAGACAGTTTTATAAATCATATTTGGTTTTGGCAAAAATGGGAAGATGGGTTGTATTTTATGGCTATAAGCATTCCTCTTTTTATTTTGGGAGCCATAGTGTTTAGAAGACTTCGACCTCATTTTGGTGATGTTCTGTAATTTAAGTGCTTTTATTGTAAAATAGAAACAAAAAAGATTTTGGATAGATATGAAAGAACAAACATGTATAATGATTCTAGGGATGCACAGGAGTGGAACTTCTGCATTAACAGGACTGCTTCAATACTTAAAAGTTTCTCTGGGGAATAAAACGGCAGGTCCTGCTGATGATAATGTTCAAGGTTTTTTTGAAAATGAAAATATTGTAAAATATAATGAAAAAATTTTAGCTTCATTAGGTACCCAATGGGATACTATATATTTTGATTATAATAAAGTACAAGAGAACATTACAGTTGCCCAAAAAGAAGAATTAAAACAATTACTTGAATCAGAATTTTCCGAAGAAACATTATTTGCGATAAAAGATCCCCGTATTTGTTATTTATTTCCATTATATGCAGAAATTCTTTTAAATTTAAAAGTGAATATTAAGATTTTATTGCCATACAGAAACCCTTTAGAGGTTGCAAAATCTCTTCATGTCCGAAATAATTTTACACAGGAAAAAAGCGAATTGCTTTGGTTGAGTTATTTCTTACATGCAGAAAAGCATTCAAGAAATTACCATAGATTATTTTTAAATTTTGATGATCTGTTACGTTTTCCAGAAAAAAGTATAAAATCAATAGATGAGAAATTAAACACAAATTTACTGAAAGAGTATGCTGCAAAGAAAGGTCAGATAGAAAAATTTCTTGATAAAAATTTAAAACATCAAAATGAAGGTGTTTACAGATTTTCCAGTTTTCTAAAAACTGTGGTGCCTCAATTGGAGTTTTTTTTAGAAAAAGATTTCAATGCTGTAGATGTAAAAATATTTGATGACATAAGAGAAGAATATTTTGGAGTAGGCAAATTTTTTTATCAACTTCTTTTGGTGGAACAAAACAAAATTGTGAAACTTCAGGATGATTTGACACAGCAGACTTCCTGGGCGAAAGAGCTTGATGAGAAGAACAGAGAGAAGATTGAGACAATCAGGAGACTTCAGGATGATTTGACACAGCAGACTTCCTGGGCGAAAGAGCTTGATGAGAAGAACAGAGAGAAGATTGAGACAATCAGGAGACTTCAGGATGATTTGACACAGCAGACTTCCTGGGCGAAAGAGCTTGATGAGAAGAACAGAGAGAAGATTGAGACAATCAGGAGACTTCAGGATGATTTGACACAGCAGACTTCCTGGGCGAAAGAGCTTGATGAGAAGAACAGAGAGAAGATTGAGACAATCAGGAAACTTCAGGATGATTTGACACAGCAGACTTCCTGGGCGAAAAAATTATCTCATGATAATGTAATTTATATGAATAAAATAGATTTTCTCCAAACTGAAAGTAAAAAGAAAGAGATAGCTGTAAACAATTTGCAGGACTCATTAAATACACTGCAAGAGTTAGAAGATGAGCATAAAAAAGAGATTGAAGCGCTGAAATATCAAAATAATCTTATGTTTGCACGATTAAAAAAGATGGAAGCAAGCAAAATTATTATGTTTTGGGAAAAGTTCCTTCAACTTAAAGAGGAACCTTATAAAAATGTGGCAAAAAAAATCTTGAGTAAGCTCTTACCTGAGGTTGTTCCTTTATGGCTTAAGAAAAAAAGAAATTTTGCAATAATAGAACAGATAAAAAACACGAAAAGTCAAAATATAATAGTTGTTTTTCCTATTATTGCATGGGGTTTTCGATGGCAAAGGCCGCAGCATCTTTTAAGCGGACTCGCAAAAAAAGGATATACAGTTTTGTATGTTTCCAAAGATTTTATTTTTGAGCCAACAACAAAAGAAGAAAGAAAAACACCTTTGGCTTGCATTAAAATGCAACAGCTTGAAGAAAATATTTTTAAAATACATTTAAACTCCATGAAGCCATTAAATATCTACAAAGATATTTTAGATGAGCACAATACACATTGGTTTATGCAACAAATTATGTATGTATTAGCAAGTAGTGGGCAAAAAGAACCTGTCTATTTTGTTCAGTTTCCAAATTGGCTTAATCTGGTAAAACAATTGCAGACTAGAGTACAGGGAAAAATACTTTTTGATTGCATGGATGAACACTCTGGTTTTAGTAATGTTGACAGGCAAATTATTGAACAAGAAAGAGAATTGATAGAGATGTCAGATTTGGTGATTTCTTCATCAAATAAATTACATACAAAAAATAAAAAGTTGAATTCAAATGCCGTAAAAGTAAAGAATGGAACAGAATTTGATTTTTTTTCCACTGTTACAGAGAGTGATGTGTTAGGAGAATTAACATCGAAACCAATTGTTGGCTATTATGGTGCTATAGCCGAATGGTTTGATATCGATTTGATTGAATACTGTGCACAGCAAAGACCAGAATATAATTTTGTACTCATAGGTTCAACTTTCAGTTGTGATACAACAAATATTAAAAAACTAAAAAATGTTTTTTTCTTAGGTGAAAAACCATATATAACTTTAACCAAATATCTTTATAAGTTTGATGTTTGTACAATACCATTTAAAATAATTCCATTAATTGAAGCAACAAATCCTGTTAAATTTTATGAGTATATAAGTGCTGGCAAGCCTGTGGTCGCAACAAAACTGCCAGAACTGGAAGAGTATAAAGAAGTTTGTTATCTTGCGAATAACAAAAAAGAGTTTTTAGAAATGTTGGATCAGGCAATAAATGAAGCAAAGAGTCCCAATAAGCATTCTCTGACAAAAAAGAGAATTTCAGTAGCTCAAGAAAATTCATGGAACAGTAGAGTGGATATTTTACACGAAAATATAAAAAGGTTAGTATATGAAGCATAAAAAAATATATTTTGTAGGTGGTTGTCCTCGGTCAGCTACAAGTGCTTTTAGTTGGGCATTAGCAGAGCATACAGATTTGACAACATCGGCAGAATCAAATTTTTTATTTTATCTCTTGCGTGATGTTACAGGTAATCCAATGGATAAGCTTATAAACAAAACATCCAAAAAACATACAATCTTTGATTCTTATGAAATAGCAAAAGAGGTGAGTGATGGATGGTTTAACAAACATGAAGTGACTTTAGAAGATTATCTTGCATATATGGGTGAGGGAGTTAAAAAGATGTTTATGCAGCATTGTGATACAGATATATTTTTAGAACAATCACCCGAAAATATTTTAATTGTAGATAAATTATTGTTAATGTTTCCGGATGCTAAAGTAATCAATATGATTCGTGACGGGAGAGAAGTCGTTAGCAGTATGCTAAAAAGCGGTTTTAGTGCACCTTGGTCAAAAGATTTTAAACTTGCATGTGAAACGTGGAACCATTTTGCCAAAAAAGGTTATGAATTTAGCCAAAAATATCCTAATCAGGTGATAAATGTATATCAAAAAGATTTGGTATATGATACGGAAAATGCAGTCAGAAAAGTTTTTCGTTTTTTTGAGTTAGACTTTGAGTCAAATACAGTAGAGTATCTGCAAACAAAAAGAGTAAATTCAAGTTATGGCAATGATGAAAAAAATAATTTTAAAACAGCAAAAGATCCGGCACTTTTAAAACAACCTCAATGGGAAAAGTGGACAAACAAAGAAAAAAAACAGTTTGAAAATATTGCCGGAGAAACAATGGCTTTAGTTGGTTTATCATAATGCTTACTTCTATTCTTTCCTATTTAAAACATTATTTTGTTCCAAATACAAAAACTGTTTCAAAAACAGTTACAAAAAAACAGACTTCTGATTTTTTGCTTGATGAGATTAATATAAAGGTTTCTATCGTTGTGGTAACATACAATAACCTTGCGCTTACTAAAGCATGCCTGCAAAGTATGCAAAAGTATAACAATTACGACAACTGTGAAATAATTGTTGTTGATAATATGTCACAAAAAGACAATACGCGAGAATTTTTACTCGAATATGAGCAAAAGCATGAAAATGTCAAAGTTATATTAAATGATAAAAACGGTGGTTTTAGTTATGGAAATAATATAGGTATAAAAGAAGCCAATGGTGAGATAGTAATTTTACTCAATAATGATACATATGTGACACCGGACTGGATACGAAGACTTGTTGCTCATTTTTATACTGATGAAAACATAGGAATGGTTGGTCCAAGAACAAATAACATAGGGAATGAGGCAAAAATAGATATCAAATATGACAGTATGGATGAAATGATTAGATTTGCACAAAACCTATATGAACAAAACAAAATGAAGCAATACAAAGATATAAAAGCATTGGCATTTTTTTGTGTTGCTATTAAAAAAGAACTATTTGACAAAATAGGTTTGCTTGATGAAGCATTTGGAATAGGGATGTTTGAAGATGATGACTTTTGTGAACGAGCAAAAATTGCAGGATACAAACTGATATGCGCTGACGATGTGTATATTCATCATCATTTAGGGGCAACATTTGATCAGGAACCACCTGAATGGAAACAAAATCTATTTAAGAAAAATAAAGCAATTTATGAAAGTAAACATGGAAAATGGATTCCTCATAAATATAGGAAAAATGAAAAATGAAAAAAGTTTTATTGGTATTTGGAACAAGACCAGAAGCTATTAAAATGGCACCTTTGGTAAAAGCTTTTGAACTGGAAAAAGGGATCGAGTCAAGAGTATGTGTAACTGCACAACATAGAGAAATGCTTGATCAGGTGCTTCAAATATTTGATATTCATCCATGGTATGATTTAAACCTTATGAAATCTGGCCAAGATTTGTATGATATAACTGCAAAAGTATTATTGGGTATGAAAAATATTTTGGCTGAATTTAAACCTGACATAGTTTTAGTTCACGGGGACACTACAACTACCAGTGCTGCTTCCCTGGCTGCTTTTTATCAAAAAATTAAAATTGGACATGTGGAAGCAGGGTTGAGAACCGGAGATATTTACAGTCCATGGCCTGAAGAAGCAAACAGGCAGATAACAGGAGTATTGGCAAATTATCATTTTTCGCCTACAAATGCATCAAGAGAAAATTTATTAAGAGAAAATAAAAAACCTGAAAATATTGTTGTTACAGGCAATACCGTTATAGATGCTCTGTTTTTGGCGCTGAGTAAAATAGAGAATAGTGAAACATTAAAAAATACCATTGAAACAAAAATAAATGCACAGTATCAAATATCAGAACATAAAAAAATCATTTTGGTCACTGGTCATCGAAGAGAAAATTTTGGAAAAGGGTTTATTGATATATGTGAAGCGTTGAAAGAAATTGCTCTGGAAAATCCACAGGTAGATATTGTATATCCGGTACATTTAAATCCAAATGTGCAACAACCGGTAAAAAAAATATTATCCAATATAGACAATATTTTCTTGATAGAACCTTTAGAATATGAGTCTTTTATTTACTTAATGAACAAGTCTTACTTTATTATAACAGATAGTGGTGGTGTGCAAGAAGAAGCTCCCTCATTGGGGAAGCCTGTTCTTGTAATGAGGGAGACAACAGAACGCCCGGAAGCTGTCGAAGCAGGTACTGTAAAGTTGGTTGGCACATCCAAGAAAACTATTGTTGACAAAGCAATCAGATTGTTAAAAAATCAAAAAGCATATGAAGAGATGAGCAAAGCACATAATCCTTATGGTGATGGTTTTGCTTCCAAGCATATTGTGGAATATTTAAAAAGTGTACTGTAGTAAAAAAGTTTTTGTTTTAAGAGCTTTATCTTGGGATCGAGATGCGAGAATACAACGGTGGACAAGTATATATAAAGGGTGTACTTTTATTTATGGAATATGGGGCAAAGGCAATAAAGAAAAAAATATATACAGTATAACTTCTTTTGTGCGAAAACCGAAAAAGAAACTTTTAATTGCCATAGGGTATATGATTTTTAGTATTAATTGCTTTTTTTTTATAATTTTACATGCTAAAAAAAATGATATTGTAATATTTACTGATTTTGAAACTTTGCTTTTTGGTGTTTTTGCGGCAAAAGTAAAAGGTTGTATTATTCATTATGATATAGCGGATCCTTTTTTTATGTCAAAACCTATTCCTTTTAAAAAGTTTTGGAAATGGATAGAACAATTTTATGCGAAAAATATAGAACTTGTCACTATACCCCATGAAAAACGAAAAGAGATTTTTCAGATACCGAGTAAGAATACAGTGATTGTGGAAAATGTACCAAATTTTGAGACAAATGCTCTCTTGGGGGAGCAAAAAAATAATAATATGGTGGTGTTGGGATATTTTGGGAATTTGGAAGCAGATGCAAGAGGTATAGAAATTCTATTGAAAGCTGTTATACAAAATAAACATTTGATTTTACATCTTGCCGGCAAAGGTACTTTAGAAGAAAAAATTATCAATATAGTTCAAAAAGAATCCAGAATAAAATATTTTGGAGAATTTTCATATAATACTCTTGGACAAAGAATGAGATATATAGATTTGTATATAGCATTCTACGATTCAGGCAAATTATTACACACCTATGCAGCCCCCAACAAATATTACGAACACCTTTACTTTGGAATTCCCTTAGTAACAACAAAAATTATTCCTCAATCAGCAGCAATTTCTCAGTATAAAACAGGGTATTGTGTAGAAAATAAAGAAGAACTGTTTGATTTTTTATTATCAATAACTACCAAAAATCTAGAAGAGTTTTCAAACTATGGAAAAAATGCCAGGAAATTATGGGATAAAAATTATGCAAACTATTATTCAAAAGTAAAAAAAGAAATTTATGATAGAGTAGTCTCTGTATGAATATTAGTGTATCAATAGTTATATATAATGAAAAGTTTGAAGTATTGGATCGTTTACTGTCACTTTTTGATGAAAAATATAAAATATATATATTTGATAATTCTCCTAAAAATAAATTAGAAGATTTATGTAAAAAGTATAGCAATATTAATTATATATATAACAATGGAGAAAATATAGGTTTTGGAGCAGGACATAATAAATTGTTCCGAGAATTTGCAATAGAATCAGAAGTTCATCTTATTGTAAACCCCGATATATATTTTGATACTAAAGAGTTGAAAAATTTTTTGCAATGGTTTGAACATTCTGATGCGGTGATGGCTTTACCAAAAATACTTAATACTGACGGAACAACTCAAAAAGTTGTTCGTAAAATTCCAACACCATTGGATTTAATGAAGCGACGTATTGGATTAGAACAAGGCGAATTAAAGGTACCGGAAAAGAGTGTAACAGAGATACCATTTGCTCATGGATGTTTCATGGCATTGAAAATGAATGTATTTAAAAAACTTGGTGGTTTTGATGAGCGTTTTTTTATGTATATGGAAGATGTAGATATCTGGAGAAGAGCAAAAAAGTATGGGAAGACAGTCATAAATACCAATTATTCGATTTATCATGAGTATCGAAAAGGCTCTTCAAAAAATTTGAAATTATTTTGGTATCATATCATTTCAGTACTGAAATATTTTTGGAAATATAAATGAGAATAATGATATCAAAAGCCCTAATTATTTTATTTGACCTATTTTACCTTGTGACAGTATTTTATGCAGCACTGTTACTAAGTAACAATTCAAATAGTTTTGAAGTGCAAAATTTTACATTTGTTTTTGTAATTATTTTGGCTTTGTTGTATTTTGAAAAAGTATATAATTTTCGATATGATTTTTGGCAAGATACCTTTAAAGTTTTTCGTGCACTAATTATTAGTTTTTTAATAATTTTATCATTATTGACACTGACCAAAACACATTTGGAATACTCCAGATTGTTTATAGCGCTTTATTTTATTTTATTGTTTGTAACTTTACCTGTTTTCAAACGCTATGCCAAAAAAATGATTTTTCTTTTACCTTTTTGCAAGCAAAAAATTTTAGTTTTAGGAAAAAAGAGTGAAGTAAAAATATTTAAAAATGAATTACAAAAAAACTGGTATTTAGGACAAGTCTATTCCGAAAAAAGATATGAAAAAGTTATAATAATATCGCAGGGAATTAAAGAAGAAAGATTGCACGCATTAATAGATGAATATGTCAAAATAACAAGTGAAATATTTGTTGTTCCTTATTTAAAAGATATTAATTTTATGCATTCTAACATTTTGGAGTATTCTAATATCAGAAGAAATACTATTCAAGTGCAAAATAGACTTTTGCTAAAGCATAATATAATAATAAAAAACAGTGTTGATTATATTATGCTTTGTATCGTTTTACCAGCTTTTCTTGTTATTCATATTATCATTTCCTTAGCAATAAAATTAGATGATGGAGGGAGTGTTTTTTTTCGTCAAAAACGTCTTGGTAAAGATAATAAAATTTTTGAAGTCTATAAGTATAGAACCATGTTGCTTAGCAGTGAAGAAGTTTTAGCAAAATATTTGAAATTGCATCCTGAAGAAATAAGATACTTTGAGAAGTATCATAAATATATGAATGATCCTAGAATTACAAGAGTAGGAAGATTTTTACGTATCTTTTCACTTGATGAATTACCGCAAATACTTAATATTCTTAAAGGTGAAATGAGTTGGATCGGACCGAGACCATATATGTTGAATGAAGCAGAAAAATTAGGTAATAAAAAAGAGTTTATATTACGTGTACGTCCTGGGATTACAGGATTATGGCAAGTGAGTGGAAGAAATAATCTCAGTTTTGCACAGAGGAATGAACTTGAAGTATGGTATATAAAGAATTGGTCATTATGGGCTGATTTTGTTATTTTAATAAAAACAGTAAAAGTAGTTCTCGGTAAAATAGGTGCAAAATGATTCAATTTCAGAAAAAAGATATAAACAAGTATTTAAATTTTTTAATAATAGCCTATGCATTTAGTTTTCCTATTTCTAAAGCTGGTGTTAATCTTATAGAACTGGTTGTAGTTTTACTGTGGATATATCAAGGGAACTGGAAGGTAAAATATGAACTTCTTAAGTCAAGTAAATTTATAATTGTTTTATATGCTTTTATATTTTTAATGATTTTTTTTATACCTTTTGCTTCTAATACAATATTTGCTGTCAAATATATTTTGAAATATCATCATTTTTTAATGATACTAATTATTTATACTGTTTTGGAAAAACGCTATATAAAGTATATATTTTCAGCTTTTATTTTAAGCATGCTTATAAGTGAACTCATCTCTTATGGCATTTATTTTAACTTATTTACTTATGGACATGCAACGCATGAAATGCCAACACCTTTTATGGATCATATAGCATACAGTGTACTGCTTGCATTTACGAGTACAATACTTTTAACAAATTTTTTTTCTGTCAAAAGTTGGAAGTATAAATTTTTTGATGCTTTGTTCTTTGTTACAGTAGTAACAAATTTATTTATCAATGGAGGGAGAACAGGTCAAGTTGTATTTGCTGTTCTAATGTTTGTCCTTTCTTTTATCTATATTCGGCATAAACTTAAAGCGTTGTTTTTTGCAACTACAATTGTTTTTGTTACATTTTTACTGGCATACAATTTTTCTGATAATTTTGTATCAAGGGTGCATCAATTTAAAAATGGTATAGAAAAAATTGTAAAAGAAAATGATTATAGAGGACAGGGAGGTATGAGGGCCGCCATGTGGATTATTGGAACCAATGTGTTTATAGATAATCCAGTAACAG
The DNA here is from genome assembly GCF_020410885.1 of Sulfurimonas sp. SWIR-19. Classification (GTDB taxonomy): domain Bacteria; phylum Campylobacterota; class Campylobacteria; order Campylobacterales; family Sulfurimonadaceae; genus Sulfurimonas; species Sulfurimonas sediminis. The sequence goes on from NZ_CP084578.1 coordinate 274,945, forward strand.
GTGCAGGAATTGGTAATGTCATGAAAGAAGCGAATGAATATGCTGATAAATATGAGCTAAAAACAAGAGATATGAACATATTTGCAGATTATGATAATGTTTTTATCAATATTCCAGCACAATTGGGTATTTTTGGATTACTTCTTTTTTTATTGATATTTTATTTCCTTTTAAAGCTTCCTTTTAAAACACGGCAATATTCTGCATTAAATATTATGTTTACCATTAGTTTTATTCTTTTTTCAATGATGCACAATACCATGCATCTCATGAATTCTATGGTATATTTTGCTTTGTTTACAGGATTGTTTAGCGGAATATCAAGACTAGAGTCTCAGAAACAAATTCTGTGATTTGTTAAAATATATTAAATAATCATTTAATATATTTTAAGGTTAAAAATAATATAATTTAACCTAAAAAAGGATATTTATGAAAAAAACAATGTTGGCGGGAACAGTAATAGCTCTTTTGCTTACAGGCTGTGGTGGTGGAAGCGGTAGTTCTGAAGTAAATACAAATACAAATTACTTAAGTGATTCAGAGATTGAAGGGGTACATTTTACTTGTGGTTCTGATGAGGGATACACATCTTCGGATGGTGCTTTTACTTATGACCCTTCACAATGTGCTACTGTAGAATTTAATTTAGGTGGAATTACGCTTGGTTCTATTGATATTAACAGTACGCAAAGCGGGGATACATTATATCCTGCCAATCTTTTGGATTTTAATATTACAGATACAAATAATTCTAAAATAGCCCGTTTGGTGCAGTTGTTCCAATCATTGGATAATGATGCCAATCCTTATAATAGAATTTATATTGATAAAGCAACAGAACAGGCGTTAAACGGCATTACACTGGATATGACAGGAGATGTAAGCGAAGCTGATTTAAATGCAACATTACAGGCAATTGGTAAAAGCCTGATTAGACAAAATGATGCAATTGCACACTATGAAGAAACATTGCGAAATGATTTAAACAGTACTGTATCCACAGTGCCACCGGCGACTCCTATTTTAAATATAACAGATATTTATACGGATAGTCTGGGTTTATTGGGAATGTCAGGAACAAAAATTCAAGTTGATGGTAATTACACAGGTATAGATATTAATGCTACAAATGAGGGAAATATTAATCTTGGCAATTATGATTGGAATAATCCAAACCTGCACGCCTCTATCGCTTTGGTAGATGAGTTAAACAGAACAAGTGAACCATTTGTATATCGTCCTGATAATCAGACACTAGATGCACGTGATGTGCAGAGGGCAAAAGAGTTGTTTGAACAAGCAGTTAATAAAAGAGCATTTCAATACCATCCAACATATAATGTTACGGGAAACAGTTTTTCTTTAACCTTTAGTCAACCACAAGAAGCGCCTGCAACCGAAAATCAATCTTATCCGGTAGATGTAAATATATCTAAAGGCAGTGCACATACAACTGTTACTTATACTGAAACCATTCCGTTTAGTCAAGATTTACGTGATGAAGAAGAGGTGCAAAATATTAAAAGTGCTTTAATAGCAAGTGGTGATTACAGAAGTCCTTTAAACTATAACCAAAAATGGCCGACAGGAGATTCTTATACTATCACGTATAGCGAACCTAAAAGAAATCCAACTGCAATAGACCAGCGCTATAATGTAACGGTGACAATAACAAAAGGCAATGCTACCGATTATATTACTTATAGTGAGTTTGTGCCTACAAATAATGTTTCAGTTGATCTTAACAACGGAACACAGGCTCTGCTGACACAAGATTATCAAAATGCTTACGATGTTTTGGATGCTGCATCCGGGCAAGAAGGTAAAGTATTTTATAAAATTGGTGATGAAAACAGTTTTATTGGAACGGCAATGGCGGTAGACCCATCTTTAATTGGTGCAAATGTGGCATCTTCAGAAGATTTATTAAATCAACTATTGAGTAATAGTTCTAATTTAAATGCAATAAATGTCAATCACAACAGTGACGGTTCATTAATTGCAAGGTATGAAATTACAGGAAATCAGACGCAGAGTTTGTATGATATTTTGAATAACTTACTTTCCGGGATTAATTATTCTGTTGATAATTTGGATTTAAGCCAATTTCCGGTTGTCAGTGATGCTATTGTAGATTTTTATATAGAGTACAGCAGTGCAAATAATGCCTATGTTTTAGCAACTATAGTAGATAAAAACTTATCAGCTGACAGTGAAATCTATAAGGTTATCAATAAGGATTCCATTGTAACAAGTAATGAAAAAATAGTTAATGAAAAACAACAGTTCACAATGCCAACAGTAATCAAAAAAGGAGATTTCCTACTTATTATTGATGATTCAGGCAGTATGGGCAGTTCTCAGTCAAGTGCGATTGATGCTGTTCAAAGAACTTTTGCTACGGCAACAGAAAAATATGGGTTGGATTGGAAAGCCACTGTTGTTGGAACTGAAAATGGGCGTGACTATTCTAGCTATACACAATCACCAGTTGAAAATAACATTACACAGCTTACCGATGAAATGTCAATGTTAGGCACAAATGGTGGAGATGAAAGAGGTATGAAAATAGCATACAACTACTTAAGTAATGGTGATATTGTTACAAGAACTGATTCAAGTATGTCTGTCATCTATCTTTCAGACGAGCCTGAACATGCTACATATAATGAAATTGGTCTACAAAACGGAGAAAGTCTTTCCAACTCTTATTTTGTGCTCAATGACATAAAATATAATGTTATTCTTCCTGAAAATTTACAGACTAAAGGGAATTTATCTTATGACATGAGTTTGGCAACAGGCGGAGATATTGCAAACCTGTATAATTATCAAAGTGGTTATGACAGAATGATGCAGTTGGCTGTCCGCTATGCAGTTGCCAAAAGTTCACCAATAAAACTTCAGTATCCGGCAATTGCCTCATCTATCAATGTTACTGTAGACGGGCAACTGGTAAATGACTGGGAATATGATTCAGTTGAACAGGCTATAGTATTTGACGCAACACATGCGCCGGCAGTAGGTTCCAATGTTGAGGTGACATATTCTCATTTGGACTATGATGCGATTGTGCAAAATGCTCAACAAGAGTTTAATGCTTTAAGTGATAGTGAAAAAAGAGACTACACCAATAAAGATGTAGAGATTACATTTGATCCGGCACAACCACGTGCAGCATTGAGCGATAGAGATCAGACATATCCTGTGACTGTGACTTTTAGTACTCATGGTTATACTCGAATTGCGTCATTTACAGAAACAGTTGCAAGAGCTGATTTTAATATTGTTTCAAATGCAGATTGGAAGCAAAACGGTACAACCTTTACATCAAATAATCATACGAATTCATCAACAAGTCAATTGGAAGTTCAGATTCTAAAAGATACGGTTATTGATTACAGTGTAAGCAGTGAAGCCGGATATGACTATTTGACAATTGATAATAATGGTACAAGAATGATTAGCGAATCTGGCGAAAACAATGGCAGTATAAATGTATCCAATGGAGATACTTTATTGATTAAATACACTAAAGATGGTGGTGTGTCATCAGGCAGTGATGAGGCGATAATTACTATACATTGATTTTAGCTACAAAGATGCATAGCCTGGGGGAATGACATTATTTAGTCAGTGCCCCCAATGCGGCACTGACTAACTAGAACAGAAATTGCTTAAAAAGATAAAATTCATAAAGAAGGATTTTATCATGGCAGTAAAAGAGAGTGAAAGAAAATACAGACCATATAAACGATTAACACAAGAGCAGATAGAACTTATATATAAACTCTTTGAAGAGAAGATGGAACAAAGGAAGATAGCAAGAGTACTAGGAGTGCACTTGCGTACAGTACAATACCATTTAAAAAAAACTCAACGAATATAAAGATCTTTATATCGACTTTGCAAACAGAATCAAATCGGCACCTGTAGTCTTTACATACATGATAATGGATGAACTGTATACATTCATAGGTAAAAAGTCAAAAAGATACTATTTATGGGCATCTATAGCTGTTACACAACATGGAAAATATTTCTATTTTTATCATCTCTCAAGATATAAAAATGCAGGAGCGCTTTTTGAGTTTAATCAACAACTCCCGTCTACAGATAAAATATACTGTGACGGTTGTTTCTCCTATGATAAGATTTATGGATCTAAAGCAAGTATGGAGAAATCCAAAATAACCAATGTGATTGAAAACCTTAATTCTCAGATAAGAGATAAAATCTCTTATCTTGTTAGAAGAACAAAAGCCCATGCCAGAAGTTATGAGTGGCTTGATAATAGACTTGCCTGGTTCTTTGTTAATAAAAATATTGGTAAATAAGGTTATTTAGTCAGTGCCCCCAATGCACTTAATAATACTTTTACATTTATTTCGATATAATTCCCATCCACTTTACTGTTTTAACAAAGCAAAGAGTATTTCTATCTATATGAATACATGTAGATAAAAGTATTGGCAAGCAAAGTTATTACAAGTGTTATGCGCTTGCCTAAAGGCAGTAAAGATGTTACCACAGGAGACTTTCAATGAAAGTACGTGCTTCAGTAAAGAAGATGTGTGATGACTGTAAAGTTATCAAAAGAAGAGGTATTGTAAGAGTAATCTGCAAGAACCCTAAACATAAACAGAGACAAGGATAATCATGGCTCGTATTGCTGGTGTTGATTTACCTAAGAAAAAAAGAATAGAGTATGCCTTAACATACGTCTATGGAATTGGTCTTCATACTGCCCGTCAAATATTAGACGCGACAGGAATTGACTACAATAAAAGAGTTTTCGAATTAAACGAAGAAGATGTAGCAGCTATAACAAAAGAGATCCGTGAAAACCATATGGTTGAGGGTGATTTGCGTAAAAAAGTTGCTATGGATATTAAAGCACTTATGGATTTAGGTTCATACAGAGGGCTTCGTCACCGTCGTGGTCTTCCATGCCGTGGTCAAAAAACTAAGACAAATGCGCGTACTCGTAAGGGTAAACGTAAAACTGTCGGCGCAGCGTAAGGAATTATAGTATGGCAAAAAGAAAAGCTGTTAGAAAAAAAGTAATAAAAAAGAATATATCACGTGGTATCATTCATATTGCGGCATCATTTAATAATACTCTTGTGACTATTACTGATGAAATGGGTAATATGATTGCTTGGAGTTCTGCTGGTTCTTTAGGATTTAAAGGTTCTAAAAAATCAACTCCGTTTGCTGCACAGGCTGCTGTTGAAGATGCAGTTGCAAAAGCACAGGTACATGGTATAAAAGAGCTTGGTATTAAAGTTCAAGGTCCCGGTTCTGGTCGTGAAACTGCAGTAAAAGCTGTCGGTGCCATCGAAGGAATCCGTGTTACATTTATGAAAGATGTTACACCATTACCACACAACGGTTGTCGCGCGCCTAAGCGTCGTAGAGTTTAAGGAGATTACTGATGGCAAGATATAGAGGTCCAGTAGAAAAAATCGAGAGAAGATTCGGAGTAAGCCTTAACCTAAAAGGTGAGCGTCGTTTGGCAGGAAAATCTGCTTTAGAGAAGCGTCCTTACGGTCCAGGTCAACATGGTCAACGTCGTAAAAAAGTTTCTGAGTATGGTTTACAGCTTAATGAAAAGCAAAAAGCGAAATTTATGTATGGTATTTCTGAAAAGCAATTCCGTGCTTTATTCGTTGAAGCTAAGCGTCGTGATGGAAATACAGGTACAAACCTTATTACATTAATCGAGCAGAGATTAGACAATGTTGTGTACAGAATGGGATTTGCATCTACTCGTAGATTTGCACGTCAACTCGTAACACACGGTCATATTTTGGTAGATGGCAAAAAACTTGATATTCCTTCTTACCGCGTGAAACCGGGACAGAAGATTGAAGTAAAAGAAGCAAGCAAAAAGAACAATCAGATTGTTCGTGCTATTGAGCTTACAAACCAAACTGGTCTTGCTCCTTGGGTAGACATTGATGCTGAAAAAGTGTATGGTATCTTTACTCGTCTTCCAGAGCGTGAAGAAGTTGTTATTCCAGTTGAAGAACGTTTAATCGTTGAACTTTACTCGAAATAATAATTTAATATAAAAGGCGTAAAAGATATGAAAAAAATTAAAACTACTCCACTTGCTCCACAAGAGTTTGAGGTAGAACAAATAAGTGAAAATGAAGCAAACATTATGGCATACCCTTTTGAAGTAGGGTACGCTATATCGTTGGCTCATCCACTTCGCCGTTTTTTATTAAGCAGTTCGGTTGGTTATGCGCCAATCGCAATTAAAATCGAAGGTGCCAAACATGAGTTTGACTCAGTTCGCGGTATGCTTGAAGATATTTCAGATTTTATTTTAAATTTGAAAGAGATACGCTTTAAACTGAACAATGATGCAACAGAAGCCGAGATTAACTACAGCTTTGCGGGACCGTGTACCATAAAAGGCGGCGATCTTAGCAATGATGAAGTAGAGGTGGTAACACCGGATGCTCCGCTTGCAACTTTAAATGAAGATTCTACATTGAATTTCACGCTTAAAATTGCACAGGGTATCGGCTATGTTGCAAGTGAAGATACTGCTGCGGAAGTTGATGATGATGAATATATCGCATTGGATGCATATTTTACTCCGGTAAGAAGTGCTACGTATAAAATTGACAATGTACTGGTAGAAGATAACCCTAACTTTGAAAGAGTTATTATGAATATCAGAACTGACGGACAAATTTCACCAATCGATGCATTTAGAAACTCTTTGGAGGTAATGTATGCACAGTTGGCTGTATTTAATTCAGAAATCAGTATTAAAGCTCCTGCTACCATAGAAAGAGTTGAAGAGTCACCTGATTTGAAAAAACTAACAACAAACATTGACAGTTTAGGATTAAGTGCGCGTAGCTTTAATTGTCTTGATCGCTCAAACATTAAACTTATTGGTGAGATTGTACTAATGAGTACAAACGATTTGAAAAATGTAAAAAATCTTGGAAAAAAATCTTACGATGAAATCGTAGAAAAAGTTCAAGAGTTTGGTTTTGAAGTTGGTGCTGATTTAGCTGATGATGTAGTTACTGCACTAAAAAAGAAAATAGAAGCCGTACAGGCACAATAGAGGAATGAGATATGAGACACCGTCATGGATATCGTAAGCTGGGTCGTACAAGTGCACACCGTAAAGCACTTTTAGCGAACCTTAGTATTTCGTTAATAGAACATGGTAAAATTGAAACAACTGCTGTAAAAGCAAAAGAGCTACGCTCTTATATTGAGAAACTTATCACAATTGCTGGTAAAAATGACTCAAATGCACACAGAGCAGTATTTGCTGCGCTTCAAAACAAAGAAGCAACGAAAACTTTAGTAAATGAACTCGCACCGAAGTATGTTGATCGTACAGGTGGATATACTAGAATAGTGAGAACTCGTATTCGTCGTGGTGATGCTACACCAATGGCATTTATCGAATTAGTATAGTTACTATATTTGCAATACCAGACCCTGTGTCTGTTATTGCAACTTCTTTTTAAACTTTCCCCATAAGAGAATTTACGAATTCTAAAATACTTTACAATACAGGACGCATTATGAGTACTTTCGCATTCGGAACTTACAGAGTCACAGATGAAAATCCTTTGCATATCGAAGCATTGAAAGAGGCTGTTTACGCCGGGGTAGAGTTGATTGACACATCTACAAACTATACAGACGGCGGTGCTGAAAGAGCAATAGGCAAAGTGCTGCGCAGTGTTCCTGATGCAATCAGAGATAAAATTAAAATCGTAAGCAAATACGGATATATCCAGGGTTCAAATTTGCTTGCACACAAAGAAAAACCTTTTGAGGATGTTGTAGAGTTCAGCGAACACTGTTACCACTCCATTGCAAAATCGTTTCTAAAAAAACAGCTTGATGCTTCACTCAAAAGAGTGCAAATGAGCAGAATTGATTGTTATTTAATTCACAATCCTGAGTATTTTTTGCTTGATGCTCTCAATAAAGGCAAAAAAAAAGATGAAGTTTTGGATGAAATGTATCAAAGAATCTATGAAGCATTTGTCGGCCTGGAGGAAGAGGTCAAAGAGGGACGTATCAATTCCTATGGTATCAGTTCCAACAGCTTTGCAAAGGCAGAGGAAGATTTGGAGTTTCTGCCCTATGAAAGTTTACTGACACTTGCCCAAAATGCCGCAGATGAAGCAGGAAACAAACAACACAGTTTTACCACAGTGCAACTGCCAATAAACAAAGTTGAAAGAGAAGGTCTCAAATGTGCGGCATGGGCGAAAAAAAACGGATTGAGAGTTCTTGCCAACCGTCCGTTAAATGCACAAAAAAACAAACTGATGCACAGACTTGCCGATTATGAGGAAAGCAGGGAGTATTATACCTATCTGAATGAGTTGCTTCAGACCTGTGACAATGATTTACTCAAACCGTTGTATAATTTGATTGAACAAATGGATGAAAACAAACACAAATTCGGATGGATTGGTGAGTATGATACTTTTTTACATTCACAGATTATTCCTCACATAAGAGAAGCATTAAAGAATTTAGAACCGGACTCTTTGGATGAGTTACTCAGATTTGTAGATCTTTTTTTGCAAGAGTACAGAACCATGGTCGCTTATGAGTGTTCAAAACGTGTGAGAAGTGAACTCAAAGAAGAATTTCAGGAGTGTCATAAAAAAGCCCAGGTGTGTGCTTTGGAATTTTTATATAAACAGGATGTAATTGATTATATACTCGTCGGAATGCGAAAGCCTTCTTATGTACAAGAGGTTATGGCTTTAAAAGACGAGTTAAATAATAATTTTATGACTTGTTAAGCGATTTTGTCATATTTTATGATAATAGAAGAGTTATAATATAAAAAGGATAAGTATGATTCCATTTACAGATGAAGAATTGTTGGAACCGGTTCGGCGTGTTATAGACAAGGTGCGCCCCTCTTTGGCGCTTGACGGCGGAGACATAGATTTTATTACCGTAAAAAACGGAAGTGTCTATGTGCAGTTAAAAGGTGCATGCATAGGGTGTGCGAGCAGTGGAAGTACATTAAAGTACGGTGTCGAGAGACAGTTACGCATGGATATTCATCCTGAAATAACTGTTGTCAATGTCCCAATGGGCATGGAAAACGATATAGATAATTTATAAAAGAAGCATATGGGAACAATAAGTAAATATAAAATATTATCACAGGCAAAAGAGAATTTTTCACGGGCGGAATATAAGAATGCCTTAGATAAATTTGCACAGGTTTTGCAAAATGATCCGGATTCAAAAGAGGCTTTTAACGGGGTTATACTTTCGGAAATGGCTATGAGCGGAGAAGAAGGTGCCGAAGCCCTGTTTGATTATTATGAAATATTAAGAGTAGAAGACAAAGAAGAAGCTGATGCCATTATGAGTGAAATACTTGAAAGCATGGATGGTACCTTGGAAAAACTTAGTGAAGTGTTTGCCGAACCTTTGCGTAACAGATTGGAGTTTGAAGAGGGGATTCTCTACAGTGATTTTCAAAAAATTCTGGATGAAGGCGGAGATTTTGTAGAAACTTTTGAAAATATCATGTTCTCTACCCGGGTAATTATAACAAACAAAGAAGATTTTTTAGATTTTTTAGACAAACTGATAGAACATGATTTTGCACAAATGGCATTAACCTACCTTGAAAATGCTCTGAGTGTATACCCTGGTGACAAACTCTTGCGAAAACTGTTAAAAAAACTGGCACAGGGCAAAAATATTGAAAATTGAACTGCCAAATCAAGCCTATAAATATATCACTGAAAATTCAAAAGAGTGTGATGCCGAGACGGCTTTTGTCCTGACGCACCAAAACAGTGACTATGTAGAAGACGCAAAGAAGAATAATGCCCACTCTATTGTCAAAATCGAAGATATTGCAGAGTTCTTTGGTATTGACCAGATTAAAATAATCGGTATTACCGGTACAAACGGGAAAACGACAACAGCAAGCGCAATATATTCATTTTTGCTTGATCTGGGATATAAAACTGCAATGCAGGGAACCCGAGGACTCTTTATGAATGATGAAACATATGAGGGAAAAACGCTTACCACTCCATCTGTACTCAATACCTATAGGCATATTTATCAGGCAGTGAGTGCGGGATGTGAGTATTTTGTAATGGAAGTAAGCTCCCATGCTATAGCACAAAAACGCATTGAAGGCCTCAATTTTGCGCTGAAAATTTTGACAAATATCACGCAGGATCATCTGGATTATCATAAAACTCTTGAAGAGTATATATACGTCAAAAACAGTTTTTTTCAGGATGAGAGCAAAAAACTTATAAACAAAGATGAATCCAAAGCCTCATTTAATTTTAAAAATGCCTATACATATGGCATTGAAAACCCTGCAACATACAGACTTATGGCGTATTCTCTCAATGATGGTTCAAGTGGTATTATCCAGCATTTTCAAGAAATTGTCCCTTTTACCGCTTCACTGCACGGTTTTTTTAATCTGTATAATCTCATGGCTGCCATATCGGCAACACATCTCATAACAGACAAAAATCTTGAAGAGATTGCAGATGTAGTGGATAATTTTGCAGGTGTAAGCGGAAGAATGGAACAGGTCTGTGCTGCTCCGAATGTCATAGTGGATTTTGCACACACTCCTGACGGTATGGCACAGGTGCTTAATGCTTTAAAAGAGAAAGAGCTGATTGTTGTTTTTGGAGCAGGCGGTGACAGAGACAGAAAAAAACGACCGCTTATGGGCAGGGTAGCTGCAAGTCTTGCCAAAAAGGTCATTGTTACGAGTGACAACCCGCGTCATGAAGATCCGCAGACAATTGTAGAGGATATTTTAGAAGGTATACAGGAAAAATCAAATATTATGGTTGAGCTTAACAGAAAAAAAGCAATACAGATGGCACTTGATATGCAAGAAGAAGATGATGTTGTCGTTATTCTCGGAAAAGGCGATGAAACAGACCAAATTATTTATGATGAAAAATTTCCTTTTGATGACAGAGAAGTTGTAAAAGAACTTTTAAATTTAGAGCGAAAATAGTAGAAAACAGCTTAAAAATCTAAACTTATTTCACTTTATTAGAAAACAGATGCATATTTTCGATATAATTGCGAAAAAATTAAGGATTATTTCAATGGGAATTCCACAACCGGCATTTTATATCTTCAAGTGTGAGCAGTCTGCTCCTCCGGGTATGCCAAAACCATCATGTGTTACACCAGAGACACAGGACCTGTTCCAGTACACAGCGCAAAAGCTGATGAAAGAAGGAATTATGATGACTGCACCGATTGTGCGTACTTCATGCCTTAACCGTTGTTCAGCAGGTCCTGTAATGTTAGTAGAGCCGGGACATACTATGTATGTAGGCTTAAACAAAGAAAAAATTGACCGCATTATAGAAGAACATATAATTGGCGGGAAAGTTGTGCAAGAGTATGTAATTGATTCTGAAATGTGGGATGATCCTATATCTCCTGCTGATGCAAAAAAACAGATGGGAATGTAGGAAACAGTCATGTTGATGGAAATGTTGTACAGTAAGATACACCGTGCTACCGTAACAGATGCTAACTTGAACTATGTTGGTTCGATCACCATAGACGAAGAACTTTTAGAAGCTGCCAAGATGAGAGTCGGACAAAAAGTAGAAATACTCAACATCAATAACGGTGAGCGATTTTCGACTTACATCATTCTGGGTGAAAGAGGAAAACGCGATATCTGTTTAAATGGTGCTGCAGCGAGAAAAGTACACAAAGGTGATAAAGTTATCATTGTAGCTTATGGCACATACGATGAAAAAGAACTTGAAAGATACAAACCTAAAGTTGTTATTTTGGATGATGACAACAACATAGACGCTGTTCACGATGAGATCTAAGAATGAATGTGAGATGTCATAGTGTTTGGTAATTTGGGTGATATGGGTAAACTCCTTGAAGGAATGCAAGAGAATGCTGCAAAACTTCAAGAAGAGTTGGCATCGAAAACTTTTAGTGTCAAAAGCGGCGGCGGATTGATTGAACTTACACTCAACGGCAACGGCGAAGTCATTGACCTCAATATTGACGATGAGCTCCTAAGTGACAAAGATTCTCTGCAGATTTTACTCATAGGTGCCATCAACGATGCAAACAAAATGGTACAACAAAATCAACAAAACAGTGCTCTGAGCATGTTTGGCGGACTCAAATAGGTGCTTCGCCTATTTATCATACTTCATCTCTTTTTTTTAAATGTTTATGCCTGTAAAGGCGGTTATGATTTTTGTATACAAAAAGCAAAAGATGCAAAAATCATGCAGCAAAGTTTTCTTTCTATCCCTGTCCAAAATAATCAGCGTATTGTTTTTTCGCACAAGAAGCCAAAATCAAAAATTTTAAAATATGATCCTTTTCTTTCTCTTTATCTTGTTGAGGACAAGGAACATTTTGTATATCCTTATGATCTCAATATGCGTTTACAGCTTGGAACTGCTGTACTCAATAACAAAACGGCAAAAGAGGGCAAGATGCTGCAACATCAGATCGGACTGAATTTTTTTGGAAAATACAGCCAAAAATTTCCTGCCCCGGCAATTATCAGCAGCAGTTGCTGTTCTTTGGAAGCGATACTAAGCGACAAGGGTGTCATAGAAAAAGAGTATCTGCACTATTTTTTGACAACAAAAAAAGCCCGATATGCCGATATTGGCATACGCGTGCATGAGCAAAACAAACAGGTTTTTGTAGATGCGAGTGATCCCTTTATGCCAGACAACCCTTTTAAAGTGGGTGACTGCATAATAGAGTACGATACAAAAAGAGTCGATAATGCCGCATCATTGATGCGAAAAATTCTTTTTGCGCCTGTGGGCTCAAAACATACTATGAAAATAAAACGGGGTGCAGCGTTTTTGACCTTTGCGTTGCAGAGCCGAAAAAGATACGGCGGCGGATTTGTCAGTGATACATTTTTGGAACAAAAAGGGATTTATTTTGATGAAGCTTTACATGTAAGCATGACAGAGAAAGATTTTCAAAATTACGGACTGAAAATCGGAGACAGACTCATACAGGTCAACGGAGTTCCTGTGTCAAACCAGAATGAACTGCGAAAATATATAGAAAATTTTAAAGACTACTCTTCTTTGTTATTTGAACGCAATAACTTTCAGTTTTTTGTAAAGATTAAGTAGAAAAACAATACAATTTCACATGCAAAACTTCGAACAATTTTTATTGGACAACTTACCGACAGCACAAAGTATTCATCCTACATATGAGCGTGCCTTGCAAGATATGCTTAAAGCAGGCGGCAAAAGATTTCGTCCTGCATTGCTGCTCGGTGTGGTCAAAGCGTACAACCCTCTCATGCTTGAATCTGCAAACCATGCGGCTCTGGCTGTAGAATTTTTGCATACCTATTCGCTTATTCATGATGATTTGCCGGCTATGGATGATTCTCCTCTGCGGCGCGGTCATCCGACCTTACATGTAAGCTTTGATGAAGTGACGGCAATTTTGGCAGGGGATGCTCTCAATACCTATGCCTTCGAATTTTTGTCCAATGCTCCTTTTTCTGATGAAATACGGGTAAAACTGATTCGTGAGCTTGCAAGCAACGGCGGACTGGGTGGTATGGTGCTGGGACAGGCTATAGACTGTTATTTTGAAAACAAACCTTTGAAGATAGAAGAGATTAAGATTTTGCACACCAACAAAACAGCAAAACTCATTGCCGCCTCTTTGAAAATGGGCGCTCTTATTGTAGGGCGTGAAGATATGGCAGAAAAGCTGTATGATTTTGGGATTAAACTCGGATTGCTGTTTCAAATTCAGGATGATATTCTGGATGTCACACAGAGTTCAGACGAAGCAGGGAAACTGACAAACAATGATGAAGAGAAAAACAGTTTTGTAACGATACTTGGACTGCAAACGGCAATGCAGGAGGCAAATCTTTTAGCAGATGAGCTAAACAGTGAAATGTGTAATTTTGATGAGAGCTTGTCAGGCGAGTTGTCACCTCTGTTAACGAAGTATATCAACAGACACAAATCGACTTCTTAGAAAACTTTGAAGTCTACTTAATACAAGGAATAAAAATGAATGAGAATAAAATGCGTCAAAAAATGGCAAACACGATCAGATTTTTAGCAGCAGATATGGTACAGCGTGCTAACTCGGGCCATCCGGGTGCACCTATGGGGCTTGCAGATATTGCAGTGGTTTTAAGTGAGCATTTAAAACACAATCCTAAAAACCCGTCATGGCTCAATCGTGACAGACTTGTCTTTTCAGGCGGGCATGCAACAGGACTAATTTATTCTCTTTATTATCTTTGGGGATACGGTTTGGAGCTTGAAGATTTGAAACAGTTCCGTCAGCTTGATTCTAAAACACCGGGACATCCTGAATATGGACATACACAAGGGGTTGAGATTACTACAGGTCCTTTGGGACAGGGAATCGCCAATGCGGTAGGTTTTTCTATGGCTTCAAAGTATGTCGGTGCACAGGTCAATTCGGATACAGCGAAACTGATTGATCACACTGTCTACTGTTTATGTGGAGACGGTGACCTGGAAGAGGGCATCTCTTATGAGGCATGCTCTCTTGCAGGACACAACAAACTGGACAATCTTATTCTCATTTATGATTCGAACCGTATTACTATTGAGGGCAATACGGATTTGAGTATCTCAGAAGACATCCGTGCACGTTTTGAATCACAGTGCTGGGAAGTGCTTGAGTGTAACGGGCATGATTATGATGAGATAGACACAACAATTACTCAGGCAAAAAAAGCAGACAGACCGGTACTTATTATTGCAAATACTATTATAGCAAAAGGTGCCGGACCGTTAGAAGGTTCTCATCATGCCCATGGTGCACCGCTTGGTGAGGATGTGATTGCCGATGCCAAAAGAGGGGCAGGGTTTGATCCGGAGAAAAAATTCTTTGTGCCTGAGGATGTAATGGTGCGTTTTCGATGTGCCATTGAAGCGGGAGACCTGGCAGAGAGAGAGTGGATTCATTCGCTTAAAACTGCACCGCTGATGGAGCAAAACGAAGCACTTGAAGCACTGCTTAATGCAGATTATTCAAGGATTCAGTGGCCGACTTTTGAAAAAGCGGATGCAACAAGAAATACAAACGGAAAAATTCTCAATGCCATAGCCAAAGCGATTCCTGGCTTTATCGGTGGTTCAGCGGATTTAAGTCCTTCAAACAAAACATATCTGAATGATATGGGTGTATTTCCAAAAGGCAAAAACATCTATTTCGGTATTCGCGAGCATGCTATGGCGGCTATTGCCAATGCAATGGCGCTGTATGGTCCTTTGATGCCGTTTATTTCGACATTCTTTGTATTTTCAGACTACCTCAAGCCTGCTGCAAGGATTGCGGCACTGACAGGCATTCAGCAGTTTTTTGTATGGACGCATGACAGTATCGGTGTTGGAGAAGACGGGCCTACGCATGAGCCGATTGAACACCTTTCACAGTTTCGTGCCCTGCCGAACTTTTATGTATGGCGTCCGGCAGACGGTGCTGAAAATGTTGCAGCATGGAAAACAGCATTGACAATGAAAAAATCACCCTCAGCCTTTGTATGTTCCCGTCAGGGGCTTGCAGTTGTTCCCGCTCCTGTAAAAGGGGAAATCAGTCGTGGCGGATATCTTTTGGCAAGTGATGAGAATGCAACAATTACGCTTATTGCTTCAGGAAGTGAAGTGGAACTGGCACTCAAAACAAAAGAGGCACTGAATGAAAAAGGTCTTTTTGCCAATGTTGTTTCTGTTCCGTGCTATGACTTGTTTATAGAACAGGATCAGGACTATATCAATGAAATTATTCTTCAAGATACAAAAAAAGTAGCCATCGAAGCAGCGCGCGGACTGGAGTGGTATCGTTTGGCCGATGTTGTCATAGGCATGGATACTTTCGGAGCATCCGCACCGGCAAAAGAACTGTTTGAGAAGTTTGGATTTACTGTTGATGCCATAGTGGAAAAAATAAAATAGTATTTATGATTCCCGGCTGATTTGGCTTCTGTTTCGGCCCTTATATTTGGCACCGTACAGAGCCTTGTCCGCATATTTATAAAGCAGACTGATATTTTTTTCATTCTCAAGATGATCAAAGGTCGCTATTCCTATACTGACTGTCAAAAAGTCTGATATTTTAGATGCTTTATGCTCTATCTTCAGGTTTTCAATGATTTTTGTGAGTTGGGATATCCATTCATGTGTTTTTTCTTTGTCATTTGAAAGAATTATGCCTGCAAACTCTTCTCCTCCGAGTCTGAAAACAAAATCATCACCTCTTTGTATGTGTTCCTGGAGTACATTTGCTACCTGTATGAGGGTTTCATCCCCTTTTATATGCCCATAAAAATCATTGTAGAGTTTAAAATAGTCAATATCCAAAATAAAAAAAGTGATACACAGATTCTGTCTCGTCGCCAAAGAAGAGAGTTTTGCTTCCATATTGTCATAATATCTTCTGTTGTATAAGCCTGTAAGCTGATCCGTTATAGACTGCTGATGCAGCTCTTCACTTCTTGCGCGCTCTTTGGCTCTTGCAAGCTGTAAATCCCGTTGAGCCGCATCTAAAAGGGCCTCATAGATATACATACAGAGCGTGAGAATTGTAGAAGCAAGCACCAGTCGTACCCAGTCTACAAAGTGCCACTCACCTGCATTCCATACATTGATATAATGGTAGGAAAGAGCAAAAAGAATGGTGTAGAACAGGAGTGAAAAATACAACCCGACTTTTTTACCGTTACTGATAATGGCAAAAATGGGAACAAAAATAGTCCAGATTAAAGAGAAATGAGAGGCCTGTGAAATATATGCAAAAACAAGAAAAAAGACAACAACATTGAAAGTCACTATACGGACGGAAAGAAGAATATTTCCCGTTTTCTGCATATAAATATAAGACACTATACTGACTGCGGCAGAGATGGAGTCTATAATCGCTACCCAGTACTGCTGAATCAGAAGGTTGATACAGGCAAAAAGTGAAAAGAGAACAATAGTGGCAATCAAGGCAAATTTTATGACAATAGCACGTCTGTTACAAAAATCACTCTCTTTTTCCAGGATAAAAAAATCTAATATATTCTTCATAAAATAATTATATCACAATCATCACATATTTTTTATATCGGGGGAGATAAAATTTTAATTTGAACTGAAAATTTATAAAGTGCTGATTGTCGCTTCGGGTTTGCCAAGATAATACCCCTGCGCATAGTCGATATTCATATCCTCAAGGGTGTTTAAAACACTTTGCGAATGGACATATTCAGCCACAGTTTCTATGTTGAGTGCATTTGTCAGCGTGAGAATAGACTCTGTGATTGATTTAGAGATGTTTGATGTATCTATATTTTTAATGATAGAGGCATCTATTTTGACAATGTCTATCGGCAGCGACTGAAACAGTGTATAGTTTGCAAATCCGCTTCCAAAATCATCTATAGCTATTTTTACACCGCACTCTTTTATGACACGCAGATTTTTTACAAATATTTCACTTGAATTATCAAGTGGTTCATACTCCAGTAACTCTATAATTAGCCAGTGGGCATATTCTTTGTTCTGTTCCAATTCATTGAGAATCAGTGAGAATATATTTTTATCAGTAATATCCGAAAAGTTTAGATTGATGCTTATGGGCACTCTGTTTTCTTTGATTTTTTCAAAAATAATGCCCAAGATAGTCTTTGTCAGTAAATTGTATATATTTGTATGCATGACAACCGGTAAAAACTCCATCGGGGGAGTAATACTGCCGTCTCTATTTTGAATTCTCACAAGTGCTTCGTATTTGTGAATTTTTCTGCTTTTTATATGAAATATGGGCTGATAGTAACAAACAACTCTTCCCTCTTCTATCGCTTCTTGTACCTCATACACCGGAATGAGTTTCTGTTTTCCTGTTTCTTTTTGCGTGTCTGTGACATCCAGTACAACCTGGTTGCGCCCGTCTCTTTTGGCGACATAGAGCATTTCGTCTGCGTGTTTAATGGCATCACTTACCGTTTTAAATGTTTGCGGTCTGCATGTAACGCCTATGGAGGCGGTGATGCGAAGATCCTGGCTGTTATAATGAAAATTTGTTTCAGCGATATTTTCTCTGATTCTCTGTGCAACCTTGCATTCAGAAGCCAGATCGCTGCTTTTTTTGATAAATATGATAAATTCTTCACCGCCAAAACGGATGAGCCTGTCTTCATCACGGATAGTATTTTTTATAATTTTTGCAACTTCCTGCAGTATTTTGTCCCCTGTCTGGTGTCCGTAGGTATCATTGACCTGCTTAAAGTGATCTATGTCCACCATCAGTATTTTGTAGTTTTCTATCTGTACATTGTTTAAAAATTCCCGTAAATAGTTTCTGTTGTATGCTCCGGTAAGCGGATCTGTAAGATTTTCTCTTTTTGTTTTGTATGTAAAATAGAGTTGCAGCAGTATGACAATAAACATGAAAAAAATAGCGGCAAAAATTGAAAAGAGAATTGTTTTGAGTGGCAACAGTGCTTCATGTATCTGTTTTTCTATATTGTTTGAAAAATCTATGGCAATTATTGCTTTTGTCTTTTTGTTTATAACAACAGGATAAAGATAGGTAACCCAAAGAGTCTCTAACTGTTTGTGATAAAAAACATGACTGCGGGCATTTTTCCAGACCTGATCCCATATCTTTTTGTTTACATGCAGTTTTTCTCCAAATTCACCTTTGTCTTGTTTGCTGCCGTCGAGAAGATATCTATAGGTTCCTGCTTCATCTCTGTAAAGTACAAAAACATATTTGTATGTGTCAGTCGCAATCAGGCTTATTTCCCGTTCCAACTCTTCTCTGAGATACTCTCCCTCAAAAAGTGCATCAAAAAAATTTTCATCTTGCGGCAGCTGCTGTGTTATTTCACGGGATATGTTTTTTGCAAATTCGTTTGCCTGCTGAATAAAGAGTCTGTTGACGTTTGCAGATAGTTTTTGTGTCGTATGCTGCAGTGAAAAGTAGAGGTATCCGATGCCGACAGCGATTAAAATAAAAATAAAAAAATATATTTTTGCTAAATTCTTCATCAATAGTTCTCTATATATTCGGACATTGATTTTGGAAGCGTTATATGATATTTTTCCAAATTTCGTTTAATAAAAATAATGTTCGGACGCCCTTTTTGCCAATAAAAACCACCGATAAGACTTCTTTTGTATTTTTTGAATGTTTTATAGTTTGTGGCAAATTTCAAACCGTTCAGGTTAGTGGCATTTTCACCCGTGCCTAACAGTAATATATCTGCCTGCGCAGGTGCTGTGACCAATTGTATATTTCTTGTCTTTGTAAAAACTCTGTTTGTTGTCTGTGAGTCACTCCATACATGTATAACATTTTTGTTCGGAAAAAGCGCCTGAAAAATTGCCTGATATATCTTCAATTCATATTCAGTCTGCGAAGCTGATAAAAGTTCTGATAAAAACAGGAAAAGTAAAAAGTATTTTTTCATATTAAAATGTGTACTCCACATTCAGAAAAAACTTCTGGTCAGTCACAGGAATCGCGTAAGAGACCCCTCTGTATGGCAGAGTAAAACCGCGGTTTAGTATGTTTTCACCCCGGATGCCTATGGAAAAATCGTTTGAGTAGTTGTATTTTACAGCAGAGGTAAAGTCAAGACTGACTTTTGTATATATATTATAAAGTGTATAAGAAGTTCGATAAATCAGTTCATTGTAAAAATCAAATTTTCTGTATCTGTTGTATGCGCGTATTGTTGTTTCAAAAGCAGGTGAAAAGTTTATATCTTTACTGTTTCGCCCAAAGTCAATATTGCATACAATTTTATTGTCAAGATCAAACTTATATCTGTAACCAATTTCCAGAAGCTCTTTGTATATGTCCTCCTTGCTGTTTACCCAGCCATTTGCCGTGCTCGGATCATAAACAAGTGTATCCTTGAGCGTGGCATGAACAAATTCCAGAGAGAATTTATGCTTTTTGGTCTGATAATAGACTCCTGTTGTAAAGAGATCCATTTTTGGTGCATTAAGTTGGGGATTTGCCCTGTATGGAATATTTTGGGGATTGTAGAGTTGATAAAAAGCAAGAGGAATATATGTTTTACTGTATGAAAATTTAAATCGGGTTCTTCCTGCGGCTTTGACAAAACCGATTTTGGCAAGGTATTCATTCTGCGATTTTACATCTTTTTGATAACGAAAAAAATCCCCTTTCACAGAAGCCAAAATATGCGTGGTATCGTTGATCGCATAGATGTCTTCTGCGTAGAGAGAAACCAGATTCAGGCTGTTTGAGAGTTGGTTTCTGTGTCTGTATGTCAAAGCGGTGTCATAATAGTCTCCCTGAGCCGTAAAAGCCTTATATTTGTAAAAAGATCCTATAAAAAGACTGTTCGCATCGTTTTGAAACTTTTTTTCCAAAATGACAGAAAAGATGTCATCAATAAATTTTATATTGTAGCTGTTGATGAGAGGGGCATTGGCAATGCGTATGCCGTTTTCATCATTGTATTGTCTGTTGTATTCAAGGTTGTCGTAGGAGATTTGCAGTTTTAGTCTCTCGGGAAATTTTTTTGTCAGATGTATGTATAACTGTTGCGCATCAAGTCCTCCTCCCTCAGGTGTTTTGTGTGTTCCTATCCCTATAAAACTGTCATTTTCTTTAGAATATTTTCCAAATTCCAGTTTATAGTCTTTATAGCTGAGAGAACCGTAAAGATTGTACCCTTTTTTATCACTTTTAAAATCATATGTTTTGTTGTTGTAGGTGTTATGATAAGTCTTTCTGCGTATATTATCGCTGTTGGCATAAGCAAAATAGCTTATACCGTTTTTTGTGATGTCGGTTGTATAGATGTTGGCATCATAGCCTCCCCGGGAATCGCCTATCATCCTTACTTTTGAACCATTGTCGCGTGCCGCATCTTTTGTGTAGAGTTTGACAATGATTGAAGCATTTTCGTTTCCGAATTCCATGGAAGAGGTTGCTTTGTAAATTTCTATGTGGTCAATATACTCTATAGGCATTTCGCCCCAGATCAAAAATCCGCTTCCAAAAGAGCTGGATGTCATATCATGGTCATTGATATAAATTCTTGAAAAAGTGACAGGGGCACTCTGGGCAGAGGATGTTGTGAAAAGTGTCAGGTTGTTTGCCCCTCTCTTGAGATAAAGGCCCGGTACAGTTTTTAAAACATCCAGAAGGTTGTGTACCTGCATTCTTTCAAGATCTTCTCTTGTATATATCTCAAGAAATCCCGAGGTGTCCCTTTTTGTTACTTTTGAGAGATCAGACTCTTTTTTGTAGGCATCAAGCAAAGAGTGGAGCTCCTGGGAAAAAAGTGCTGTACAAAAACCTATCAGAAATAAAAATCTCATTTTCCCGCTCTCCCCATCTGTTTATCATAAAAAAAAGCAATTATAGGGAAGATCCACTTAAAACATATTAAAACATAATACAGTGAAATTTTAATACGCCGGTCTTGTCTCAATTCTGGAATCAACATAGCCGACGCCTACGGTAAAATGGTAGAGACTCTGATAAAGATTGTTTTTAAGACCGAGAACATTGACATTCATCAGGTCATCTAAGAAACAGCCGATGCCTGTGCCTGAAAGCCCGAGTGCTGTGGCTTCAAGATAGAACTGCTGTCCTATCATGCCGCATTCCCAGTAGAGTTCTTTGTATCTGTGGGCATTGTAAGCCAGCAGTTCTTTGGAGTATCTGCATATCATACCCAGAGAAAAGGCACCGTCACTGGCTATATCCTGATTACAGCTTATGATTTTTGAGGCTTTCGTAAAATCAGCAATTTCTAAAAGATAGAGATTTTCAAAGTCTGTTTTTCTCCAAAGAAATGTATCATGAAACTCTTTTTTGAAATCTTGTAAATCTTTTTGATTCCTTACATGTAAGTAGAGTCCCTGGTCATACTCCTCAACTCTGTGGACAAATATTGCCAGATGTGTGGCATTTTCTTTACCATCAAGGGAACAATCCACAGAGCGTAGCAGTGCATGAAACTGTTCTTTGGAGATCTTGGATTTCTCTTTATCCATTACATGTATGCTTCTTCTGTTAAGCACCACCTCTTTTGACTCACGACTCGGCTCTCTTGCAACCTTGCATCTGTCTGTCTGTGTCTGTGGAGTCTGCATCACTGAAGTTGCTTTTTCAACTTCATCTATAATTTCCCACTCATGTATTGAAGGACTGAGTTTGTTGGCTATGCCTTCATATTTGTTTGGAAGTGCGTCTATCAGCGGTGCAACATCCAGGCTTGGGGAACTCTCTTCTTTGGAAACAATCAAAAGCATATCAGGCTTTTCCTCTTCAAAAAATCTGTTTTCCTGATCAAGTCCGGCAATTTTTGCAATCTGTTTATCACTGACGTTGTCAACCCTTGTAATCTTCCAGCCAAGCATTTTTGCCGAAACTGCAAGTGCCTGCCAGGCATGACCGGCATCGAGTTGGACATAGCGAAAAGCACGTTCTCCGTACTTCCATGCTTCACGCCAGGCTATACTTGAAAGAGCTATCAAAAAACTCTCATTGGGAAGTGTTTCAAAAAAATTAGTGTCAAACTCGGCAAGAATTTCAAGTGCATGATTTTTTGGAGCATAATGAGACACACTGCTTTTGGCACTGCCCATTATCGGTGGCAAAATCAGATAAGACTCTGTGGGATGCAGGTTTCCGCTTGAAGCATTACAGCGTACAGCCCAGGAACTTCCGCCGGAACTTTTCCATGCGGCAATGCCCATAGAAAACTGCAACAGTTGAGAGAGGGACTCCAGCATCAGAGGCGCAGAGGGCAGTTCCTCATCCAAAAGAGAATAGGGTGGCGTAGGATTGTCAAAACTCAATGCAAGGTCTATGCTTTTTGTCCCCTTGTATATACGAAAAGGATCAGGCTGTGTCGCCCAGTCCATATAGCCTAAAGATTTTGCATATCTTTTTTGGGAATGTTTGGTTGTTTCATGGTAGTGAAACACTGTTTGGAGTTCTTTATTCATATCCGGAGTGTAATATTTTTTGCTTAAAAGTTTCCAGCGTTTTAAAAATTAATTTTTTAAAGTAGCTTTTTTTAATGCTATACCTGATAAAACTTTTCTTATGAAATTTTCTAACTTACAACTGACAACGCCTTACCTGGCTTTGGATACACTTTTTTATGACAGAGTGGAACCGACACCGCTTGAAAAACCTTTTCTTGTTGCAGCCTCACAGGATGCTGCAAAACTTTTGGGTATAGATGAAGATGTTACTATGGACGAAGCACTTGTAAAAATTGTCAACGCAGAGATGAAACTAAAGGGTTCTCAGAGTTTTGCAATGTGTTATGCGGGACATCAGTTTGGTTATTTTGTGCCACGTTTGGGAGATGGCAGAGCTGTTAATCTTGGCAAGGTAAACGGACAAAATTTACAGCTTAAAGGTGCGGGAACTACGCTCTATTCCCGTCAGGGTGATGGTAGAGCGGTTTTGCGTTCGAGTATACGTGAGTTTTTGATGTCTGAGGCAATGCATGGTCTTGGTATCAGCACATCAAGAGCCCTGGCCCTCATCGGCAGTGATACCGATGTGGCCCGTGAGAGATGGGAAAAAGGGGCTATAGTCTTGCGTCTTTGTCCGACATGGGTGCGTTTTGGAACTTTTGAGTACTTCAGTGCGGCAGGAGAGACAAAAAAACTGCAGCAGTTAGCTGATTATGTCATAGATGAATCGTATCCTGAACTTAAAAATGAGGAAGATAAATATCTGAAAATGTATGAAAAGGCAGTGCAAAAGAGTGCCAAAACAGTGGCAAAATGGCAGGCATACGGATTTAACCACGGTGTGCTCAATACTGACAATATGGCAATAGACGGCAGCACCATAGACTATGGTCCGTTTGCTTTTTTGGATATATATGATCCAAATTATGTTTGCAACCGTTCTGATACACAGGGGCGTTACAGTTTCAGAGGTCAGCCGGGTATTGTACACTGGAACCTCTCCCGACTCGCTTTGGCACTGACACCGCTAATCAACCATGATGCCACGCTGGAAGTTCTTGAAGATACCTTTGGTGATGTTTATGAGGCAGAATATACCCGGTTGATGCATAAACGCATGGGATTGCAAACAAAAGAGGAAAAAGACCTCTCTTTGCTAAAATTAATGTTACGGAGTTTAGAGCAGTCAGTAATAGATTACAATGCATTTTTTCGAAAACTTTCAGTATATCAAGGGGAGAGAAGTGAAATTTTAGAGCTTGCAGTTCACTCAGAATATCTTGAGCGCTGGTTGGATACATATGATGCCAGAGTGAAAAAAGAGAGTTTTTCAGACGAGCAAAGACACAAAAACATGTTACATGTAAATCCGAAATATATACTGAAAAACCATATACTGCAAGAAGCTGTTGAAAAAGCGCAAAAAAATGATTTCTCTATGGTGCATGATTTACTCCGTGTGGCACTTGCACCCTTTGATGAACATCCGGAGTTGGAGTATCTTGCAAAACCGACACCACAGAGTGCAAAAAATCTAAAACTGAGCTGTTCAAGTTAAGCATCGTTAAAGATATTTGAGTATGGAAACACCAAAAAAGACAACACCCAAAAATAAAACAGAAGAGATGAAAACCAAAGCCGTCACAAGTTTGGGTTCACAATCATAGAGTGAAGCCAGGTTGACATTGGCTACAGCGAGCGGCATCAGCAGTTCTATAAATATCACCCCTTTTATCATCGGTGAGAGATCTAAATTATATAAAACAACAAAAGCAATCAAAGGGAGAATGACAAACTTCAGTGACATGACCCAGCCAATGAGTTTTTTGTTGATTGTCCGTATTTTAATGTCATACATGTAGATGCCAAACAAAAACAGCTGCATAGTCATGGAAGCATAGGCTCCCATCATCAGCATATTCATAACGGCATCCGAGGGTGTATAGTGATTGACACTGAGTACAATGGCAATGATGGCTGCCCAGAGAATTGGGAGTTTGAAGATGTTTTTCAGAGAGGTTTTGGCATCAAAATTCCCACGCGAATAAAAATAAACTCCTATTGTGTAAACAACAAAAACATTCACAAGGTTGACAACGGTTGTGTAGGGAATGGAAGCTTCTCCGAAGACAGCTATGTTTAAAGGAATGCCGAGATTGCCTGTGTTGCCTATGATGGAAGCCACCATGGCGATGGAGTACTCTTTTTTGTCTGCAAAGAGTTTTACGGCAAAAAGAGCAGACAACACAAGGACAAGCATAACAATGACAAGATAGACAGCAGGTGCATAGAGCAGTGTAATATCTACAGGATGCAGTAGAAGTCCCCAAAAAGTCAAAAAAACCTGTAAAAAGTAGACATTTAACAGTGTAATGGTTTTCTCGTCTATCTGTTCTTTAAAGCTGCGTTTGGCGATGTATCCCATCACGATAAAAACATAAATACTTAAAATTGAAAAAATAATTGAAGCCATAAGGGAATTATACAGTATAATTTGAGTATGCAAACAATACAAACCATAGAACAAACAATACAAGAAAATCTGGCAGTGATGCTTTATTTCTCTGCACCTACATGTAACGTATGCCATGCACTCAAGCCAAAACTGCTCGAAGCGATAGACAGAAATTTCAAAGAATTTACCATTGTAACTGTTGATATTTCAGTTGAGCAGGAAATTGCAGCACATTTCAGTGTTTTTGCAATTCCTACGGTACTCGTTTTTTTAGACGGCAGAGAATTTTTGCGGAAATCCCGTCATATGAGTGTGGATGAGGTTATTCGGGAAATTCGTCGTCCTTATGAAATTATGATCTCTTAAGTGCCTTGTGTAATATTATATAAAATAATACAATTTTTGTAAGCTTCTTGTAACCTTTTTAGCATATAATTGTTTTTTGAAAGGATAAACAGTGAATAAAATTGTTCCGAGAAATAATGAAATAACACTCTCAGAAAATGAGTTTATAGTTTCTAAAACTGATACAAAAGGAAAAATTCTTTACGGGAATAAAATTTTTATAAAGATTTCCGGTTATGAAGAAAAAGAGTTGCTTGGCCAGCCCCACTCAATACTGAGACATCCTGATATGCCTAAGGTTATCTTTAAACTGCTGTGGGAGAGACTGCAGGCAAAGAAAGAGATATTTGCCTATGTGAAAAATCTCTCCAAAGACGGTTCCTATTACTGGGTGCTGGCAAATGTCACAGTCACTTTAGGGGAAAATGGGAATGTTATTGATTATCATTCTGTAAGGCGTAAGCCCTCTGCCAAGGCAATGGCGGTCATTCCGGAGCTTTATGCACAGTTGCTGCAAGAAGAAAAAAGATCAGGAATGGCTGGCTCCGAACAAATGCTTGACGCACTACTTCATGAAAAAAGGACAGGGTATGACGATTTTATCTTCAATTTACAGCACTAAACAAACACTTTCCCTCTATATGCTTTTAGGCGCCATATTGATTTACACATTGATTACAGGACAGTATATATTTGCCGGAGCAGTATTCGCCGGACTTAGCACAACATTACTTTTATCACTTGCATCAGGTGATATCTGCGATAAAATATTTCAGGATGAGTTGATTCGACAGATCAGGGATGTGCTTCTCAAAGTTGGCAAAGGAGAACTTTCTCATAGAATTACAAATATACCTGAGACCCACATAATGCAGGGAGTCGCATGGGGAATCAATGATTTGCTGGATCAGACAGAACAGTATATCCGTGATGTGATTGCGTCGATTGAAAATG